>JAFGHE010000105.1 GCA_016930295.1 Sedimentisphaerales bacterium | reverse complement strand
TACAATTACGATTAGACACACTATCCCTGTGGAAAATACACCAATCAAAGAACAAAGCCTTGACCTGTTTGATAATACTTACTTCACGTGCGCATACAATTTCTGCCCTTGTATCTACACATCACACTACTCATTTTATGCAAACGCATGCTTACGCAATTTTTCGGATGCAACTGTCAATGATGCAACTTCTCTTTAATAAAACATACCCTTGCTTTGCCTGCTTCCGACCATACTATACCGAACTCATATTATGAAGGCAACCCAAAAATGAAAAAAAATATAATTTTTTTATCACCCATACCCTGAAATCTGGCGGGACAAAATTTCTGCTTATAACTTTTTAAGCCTTATGTGCCACTATCCTTCATTTTCTTGTTTATTATGATCGCTTTTGTGTTGAGCCAAATGTAACACATTAATTGTCAAAAAGTTATCTTTGAAATATCAAATATCAAATAATTTTGATTGCGGCTTGATTGCCCCAGGCAATTCGTGGCAAAATATCCTAATCCCTCTTCTAAAAAACGACTCGAAACGCATTTTTAAGCCGGGAGGATGAGTAAGGACCATTTGTCGTGGGATTGCATGATGTGTAGTTGCATGACGTGGGAGGTTATGTCGGGTAATTGGGAGCAGCTTATTTTTAGATTTTGGGTGGCAGGGCCGCCGGTTACCAGGATCAGGGCGGGGGGGGTGGTTCGGTCTAGTTGTAGTTGGGTGAAGGGGCTGGTGATGAGGTTGAGGTTGTCTGTCAGCCATTTTCGGGCTCTTAGTGCCCTGGATAGGATTGTTTCGTCGGCGTTCAGGGAGGGGAGCATCACATAAAGTTCTCCCCTGCCGTCGAGCAGGATTTTGACAGCCGGGTCGATGTCAGCGGGAGGTGTTATCGGCAGGCTGATAACGCCGGGGAGAAAATTGAGCCAGGCGGAAAGGGCCATGTGCAGAGCGTCACTGAGCTGTTCGTCTTTGCATGGTGGGGTCAGCACCTCGACAGGACAGTGCACCTTAGGAATATGGAGCTGTTCCCTGGTGTGGCCCTTCCGCTTGGTCTGGCTCATGTTTAAATGGTTCTCAAAGCAAGGTTCCTCGTCATGGGGCGTTTCTTTCTTTTCTTCGTTTATCGTCTCTGGCTTTGAAATATGGAATCCTATCAGTTCCAGTTCTCTATCGAGAAATTTCCGGGTCGCGCCGGAGAGCTTGTCGAAAACTTCATGAACGGCCTTTACCCCGGCCGATTCGTGCTCTTGACTGTCACCCTGAGGATAACAGTGCGGGTCATACGTAAGGTTATTATCAATAAAAAGATTAATCGTGCCGGGCCAGCCCATATCATCAACGAGCCATTTAATGGTCTGGTACGTGGTAATGATGTCGGGCGACTCACAGGTGCACAGAATATTGACTTCGAGGCATCGGCGGATAAGGTCGCGGGCCTGCACGCGGAACGAGAGGTCCAGATTGAGCACTAAAACGTCATACGTTTCGGTCAGCTCATTTAAAGCGGTTATCAAGGCGCCGGTGTCTTCGGTCTCGGCTATAATCCGGGATGGTTCATCCTGCTGCTGTAACCTCACCTCGTATTGGTCAATGGTTACCAGAGCGATTTTGTCCTGACCCTGGTAATGGTGCCGGATAAAACGTTTAATCCTGTCCGGGTCAACCGGTAGATGGTCTGCCAGCAGAATTTCGCCGGGTAAGTAGTCGGCCGTATGGCGGTGTAATGCTTCCAGAAAAGGATTGGAAAGCTCTTCCGGAGCATCCTGGTCAGTACTGCAGGGTGGTTCAGCGGCCGTGAATGGTTCGGCAAATCCGGGTGGCCTGCGACGAGGTGTGTCTCCTCCTGACTCAGCTCTTTGCTGAGATAGAAACAAATGGGCGATTGAGGAAATCCCGCGATCTGGTTGAGATGATGGTGGTGTTGACATCCGTGTCGTTATTCCACCTCGACTAGTGAATTATACTCACCAAACTCATTGGGTTCGATGTTCTGGTTATAGGGATCGCCCTGCCATTGGCCGTCGACCACATAGCGGTAACGATACCTGCCCTGGGCTAATGGCAGTTCCACTGACCATCGGCCGTTATTGTCATGTCGTTCCAGGGGTGTATTGTCCGGCTGCCAGTTGTTGAAATCGCCGGCCAACTGCACGGATTCGGCCTGCGGATATAACGCCACAAATTCGATCCGGCCCTGGTTACGACGAACACCATAAAAGTTATCAATCTTCTCCTGAATGGAGAGACTTTTCTTTTCGTGTTTTTCTTTCGGGATCTGAGGTTTGATACCCAGTAATTGCTGGGATTCGGCCAGTAATTCATCCGCCGTTCTGGCGATTGCCTTCAGCTGGGCGTCAACACTTTCAACGCTTTCAAAAGCATTCTCCCCTGTTTCAGTCTCTAAGATTTCTTTGGCCAGGGCGATAAAGTCACTCATTCCCTTGCTGCTGGGATCAAACTCCGTGATAGGCTGGCCAAAGCTGGCGGCCTCTTTGAGCTTGGTATTGAAATTGACTACAGTCTTGAACATATACTGATTGTAATGTTTTCTCAACTCATTTAGGACCTCACGTGCCAGTTTGGTGCGGACATCATACATGCTGGCCAGAACCCGGCAGGTAATGGGCTGTTGGCATTGCTGTTTGAGTACGGTCAGTGTCTCGAGCTGACGGGCCAGACCATGCAGGGCAAAATAGCCTGTTTCTACGGGAATGACTACCTCATCCGATGCGCGTAAGGCATTGAAAGTCAACAGCCCGACACTGGGCGGACAATCAATAACACAATAGTTATAATGTTCTTTGACTGTATCTAAAACATCGCGTAATGCTTCTTCCCGGCGTTCCTTCCCGGCAAATTGTGGTTCCAGGGCAGCCAGTTCGATGCCGGATGGAGCAAGATCAAAGTTCTGTGAAATCTGCCAGATAATACTTTTAATAGTAAGTGGGCTGTCCGATTGTGCGGTAATAAGCACATCATAGATGTTTTTCTCAATCTGTTCCTCTGGAACGGCAAGCCCAACTGCGCAATGACTTTGCGGATCCATATCAACCAGAAGAGTTCTGCGGCCCTGAACAGCCAGGCAGGCAGCCAGATTCATTGCTATGGTTGTCTTACCGCATCCTCCTTTTTGATTAATAACCCCTATACAACGCATGTTTCACCTCTCAATACTTCGACCTTGCTTATTTTTCCCACCCATAGTAAGTAAGTTACGATTGAAGTCTTCACAATTCCCTGAGATATTGAAATTGTCACGTTATGATATGAAAATTTATAAGATTAACCTATTCAATATTTTATAAACACATGCCTCAGGCACGTGATGCTATTCCATATAATCGGCACTGACAATAAAAAATCTTTATTTTTTTATCGGACGGGGACTATTTTATATGTGTTTTTAATACTGATATGGATAATATATCAATATACAAATGAATATGGCGGCAATTGGGCCAACCAGTCATTTGGTTTTTACTGATTCATATCAATTAATCCTGGAATTAATATCTCTAGGTGGATTAAGTCATCATATTGTGTTTAGAATAGTAATTAAGATCAAGAGAAGATTCACACGTATTTCACTAAGTTTTATGAACCAAAACGGTCTTTATCTGTCGCAAATATAACAATTTAGCTGAAAGTTTCTTTGAAACAATAAATTAAAAAATTCTTTTGTAACTATTTGAGTTTTCATTTCCTAAATAAACAGGTGACAAGCAATGAAAGAAAAGGTCGAAAACCAGCATGATATGGTGGTGAGTATTGAAAAGATGCGCCGCCGAATCATGGAACTGGAACGAACGATGGCTCATCTTAAAACAAAAGAGAAAATCCTTAAGGAAGGAGACAATCATTTCCGCGAGATTGCGGAAAATATTCAGGAAGTATTTTGGATTTGTTCGCCAGACTGGGAGAAGATTTTTTATATCAGCCCGGCTTATGAAAAGATATGGGGATTTAGCTGTGAAAGTCTTTATAAGAATGGGCGGTCCTGGCTGGAGGCTGTAGTTGAAGAAGATCGAGATAGATTAAAAAAGGATCTGGCCCGGAAAGTAGCGGGAGATCTATCAGAGGTGGATTTTCCGAAATATCGTATCAGGTGTCCGAATGGCACTCTGCGATGGATTCAGGCCCGGGCCTTTCCCATCCACAATGAGGAAGGGCAAGTGTATCGGATGGCGGGTATTGCCGAAGATATTACCATGCGTAAAATAGCTGAAGACAACGCTATCTATCAGGAACAGTATTTCCGCTCAATACTGCAGAATTTACATGAAGATATTCTGGTTATCGACCGGGATTATCGGATTACCGACCTGAATCACGGTATATTTGCGATGACCGGACAAGAACGAGACCAGGTCATAGGACGGTGTTGTTATGATGTATTACACGGTTATACGGAACCCTGTGTCCATCTGGGCGTGGAGTGTCAATTGCATGAGGTATTTCAAACCGGCGAGCCGGCCTCTTGTCAGCATAGATATATCAGAGAGGATGGAATGGTCTGCTATGTGGATAAACTTTTGTCACCCATCAAGTCTGAAGACGGCCGGGTAGTACGTGTGATCGAGGCACTTCGTGATATAACCCAGTTCAAAAAGAATGAAGAACAGATACGGCTTACCCAGTTTGCCATAGACCATACTTCCGATGCGGCTTTTTGGATAGGGTCTGATTCCCGCTTTGTGTATATCAATGAAGCGGCTGTCAAGACGCTGGGCTACTCGCGTGAAGAACTGCTGGGCATGAAAGTATCAGACATTGATCCCATCTTTACAGAGGAGGACTGGCCGGGGCATTGGGACGAACTTAAACGAAAAAGTTCCATAACCGTTGAATCCATGCATCGCAAAAAAGATGGCCGGATGTTTCCGGTTGAGGTTGTGGCTAATTATATCAAATATGAAGACCGGGAATACAACTGTGCCATTGTTCGTGATATCACGGAACGAAAAGATTCGGAGAGGAAACTAAAGGAAAGTGAGACTCGCCTGAGAGAATTGTTCCAGAACATCAGTAGCGGTGTGGCGGTTTATGAGGTCGTTGACGAGGGCCGGGATTTTATATTCCGGGATTTTAACCGCGCCGGTGAAAAAATTGATAGCGCCAAAAAGGAGGATATTATGGGCAGACGGGTCACTGAGGTTTTTCCAGGGGTGGAGACGTTTGGGCTTTTAGAGGTATTTTGCAGGGTCTGGCAGACGGGAACACCGCAGCACCATCCTATCACACTTTATAAAGATAAGCGTATTTCAGGATGGCGGGAAAATTATGTTTATAAGCTACCCACCGGCGAGATCGTGGCGGTTTATGATGACATCACCGAACGCAAGAAGGCGGAGGAGTCGCTGCGCGCGAGTGAAGAGCACTTCCGTCTGTTTTATGAAAGGTCTCCGCTGGGTTATCAATCCCTGGATGAAAACGGTTGTTTTATTGAAGTTAATCCGGCATGGTGTAACCTTATGGGCTACTCGTACGATGAGGTCATCGGCCTTTGGTTTGGAGATTTCCTTGTACTGTCCGAAAAAGATATCTTTCGCGAAAGAATCCTCCGCTTCAAGGCAGCAGGAGAAATTAGAGGTGTTCAGTTTGAATTAATACGAAAGGACGGCAGCCATATAATAGTGGAGATCGACGGAAAAGTAAGTTATGATGAACAAGGTAATTTCCAGCAGAGTCATTGTGTGCTGCGTGACATTACCTCTCGCAAGCAGGCCGAGAAGGAGATAGAAGACCTGGCGAAATTCCCTTCGGAGGATCCCAGTCCTGTTATGCGTATCAACAGAGAAGGAAAACTGCTTTATGGCAATGAAGCGAGTAAATCATTAATAGATCAGTGGGATTGTAGTGAAAGAGAGAGCGTGCCGGATGAATGGCGTCAAATCGCCTCAGAGGTTTTCGCAGAAGGACGAGTAAAAAGAATTGAAATGAAATATGATAGCAGGATTTTTTCCTTTTACGTGGTGCCGGTGGTTGATTCTGGTTATGTAAATCTTTATGGTCACGATGTTACCGAAAGAAAGAAGATAGAGGAAAAACTGATCCGGCATCGGGAGCAGTTGAGTTCACTGGTGTCTCAGCTTGCCTCCAGTGAGGAACAGGAACGCAAGCGTATTGCCACGGAATTGCACGATCGAATCGGACAGTCGCTGGTATTGGCGAAGATGAAAATGGATATGTATGAACCGTCAGGTTCGGAAGAAGATTTTGAGAAGTTTCGTAAGGAAATAAGTGAAACGCTGGGTAAAGTTATCAATCAGACACAGTCCATGACTTACGATCTGGGTACACCAACACTCTATGATCTGGGCCTGGCATCAGCGATTCGGGAATGGCTCATAGAAGAGATGGAGTACAAATATGGAATTGCCACCCATTTTGAGGAGGATGGAATCGATAACAAATTAGATAATAAAACAAGAGTGTTCCTGTTCCGGGCGGTCCGTGAGTTGTTGATCAATGTAGTCAAGCATGCCCGGGCGCGCCATGTGAGAGTATCTGTCCAAAGGGACGACTTTAATATTACATTATGTGTAAGTGATGATGGAATTGGATATGATGTACAACAAGTAACAGTATCGCGTCAGAAAGGCAGTGGGTTTGGGCTTTTCAGTATCAAAGAGCGTATAAAATATATGGGTGGCAGGATGGATATTCAATCCCAGCCGGGTAAAGGTACTCAGGTGAGACTGGTGTACCCGATAAGTGATAGCATCTGAAATCTGCAACATGTTTAATAGCTGCAAAACGTTGATTTAGACAATAATTAAATGGTTACGATATAATTTTACAAATTAAAATTTTTTG
The DNA here is from genome assembly GCA_016930295.1 of Sedimentisphaerales bacterium. GTDB lineage: Bacteria > Planctomycetota > Phycisphaerae > Sedimentisphaerales > SM23-30 > JAFGHE01. The sequence goes on along the minus strand of JAFGHE010000105.1, from coordinate 17,310 downwards.
CATGATTAGAGGGAACGTGACTATGGCCATCAGAATACTACTTGCGGATGATCATGAAATAGTACGTAACGGGCTGCGCTATATTATCGAAAAACATAAGGATATGGAAATAGTGGGTGAGGCGGAAAATGGTCGGTTGGCACTGGAACAGGTGGAGAAATTACGGCCGAATGTGGTGGTGATGGATATATCCATGCCGGAACTGAATGGGATTGAGGCGGCCCGGCAGATAAAGAAAGATTATTCCAATACCTTAGTCATTGCCCTGAGTATGCACAATAAAAGGCAGTTTGTAATCGATTCCATAAAGGCCGGCGTGTCGGGATATGTCTTGAAAGCGGATGTCTCCTCTGATTTGATATCTGCCATAAAGGCGGCCGTGTCCGGGGGAGTTTTTCTGAGCCCCCGGATCACCGGCATTATCGCGCAGGATTATATCAAAGACACCCTGCCGGAAATTGAGGAGACAGCGTGTGTGGTACTGGCCCCGCGGGAGAGGGAGGTGCTGCAGTTGATCGCGGAAGGTAAGGCCACCAAGGAAATTGCCCAGATTTTGAAACTCAGCATAAAAACCATTGAATCCACGCGCAGCCGGGTAATGAATAAGCTGGATGTTCATAATATTGCTGATTTGGTCAAATATGCCATCAGCGAAGGGCTTACCAGCCTGGAATATTAAAGATTATAGAGTCGAAAGTTTGAAATCCGATAATCCCGTGCTGCCGGCGTTATAGGGGGATTTCGTAGTAATATATAGGGGATTCACTCTATTGCATAACAGATATAATAGCAGATAATATAATATAAGGAGTAAGCCAGGCGGGCGATTGCCATGTCATTAGTAAGATGATGATACCGCTTATTTGAGCGTAATTTTGTCAGGGTAAGATACAATCAGACGAGTCGGGTTATGATGAAGCAAATGACTATTTTGATTGCAGAAGATGACGATTGTCATTATCAACTGGCCGTACGCTATCTGCGTCGTGGTGGTATCTCCAATAAAATTGTCCGTTTTAATAACGGCCAGGATGTACTGGACTATCTGGATAAGCAACTATCCAGGGATACAGATGAGGTATTACCCTATATACTATTGTTGGATATCAAGATGCCCAGGGTCAGCGGTATCGAGATTCTCCAAAGGATCCGATCCGATGAAAAACCGGTCATTAAAGATATGTCGGTCATTATACTCACCTCTTCGGATAATCCCCATGACGTCAAATACTGTTACAATCTGGGTTGTAACGCCTATGTTCTCAAGTCGTTTGAGCGGGAGGAATTAGTGGATACTGTGAACTGGTTCTTATCGCGTTCCGCACAGGAGGCGAACTGTAATAGCAGGCAGGCGGTATAAATTAGGTAGATAGTAGAGGAGAGAAGGGCAGAGCAGGAGAAATGAGGCGGGGAGGGAGCGCCAGGGGGCGGTTAATTAGCTGCATATCCAATTTTTGGTTAATTTAGAGGTTTTTCACCAGTGATTTTCAGGAATTTCCTGACTTGTGATATTTTATCATTATGATAAAAATACACAGCAGTTATAAAGTTTGGTATATATCAGATTTACGTGGTGGCAGAGCTTTGAGGCCGTATCGAGGAAGGATTACGTTATGGATGACTTAGCCAGTTTGATTGAGAGAAATGAGAATTGGCTGATCAAACGAATTTTACACTATGCCAAGGAACGGGGATATACCAAATACACATCAACCCTGGAGGAGGCCTGGCGATTGTCAATTTCCGGATTATCAGCTTCTTTGATAGCCGGAATCAAGCAATTTAAGAGCCCGCCGGATTTCGGCCCGGATGATGATCTGGGTAACGATCCGCTCACCTCGTTTGGCATGCTGTCAGCGCAAAGGCACCGCCGGCGGGGCGTGACCCTGGCCATGTTTCTGGGATTGATGAAGTATTATCGCCAGAGCTATATGGATCTGCTTTATACGGATAGTGTGCCCCGGGAGGAACTCGATAAAAGAAGTCACTTTCTGCATCGCTGTTTTGACCGGATCGAACTGGCCTTTTGTCAGGAATGGGCCGGGAAGAACAAGGATGCCGTCATCAGGGAACTGCAAACCGCGTCGCGATTTATGACCAACGAGAAAAATGCCTATCTTACAGTATTTGAGAGTCTTTCCGATCCGGTAATCATGTTAAATGCCCAGGATGAGATCATTAATCTCAATAACGCAGCCGCGAGGCTGATTGATCATCAGCCGGTGCCGGGGGCTCACTATTATCATCCGGAAAAAATGGAGAATCCTGTATCGCCGGGGCCATCCGTGATGACCGGCAAGGTCGGGAAGTTATATGCCGGAAAAAGTGTATTGGAACTGTTCCCCTGGTTATCCGATGTGATGACCAACATTCGTAATGAACTTCCATCTGAAGATCGGCTGGAATGTCAAGCCGCCGTGGAGGGGGGAGAGAGATTTTTTGAGGTCCGGCATTCGGCTATGCTGGATGTCAGTGAGAAATTTACTGCCACGATTATTACTCTGCGTGATATTACCTCACACAAGAGGGCCCGGGACGATCGGGAACAGTTTTTAAGGACGATGTCGAAGAAGAATAAGGAACTGCAGAGCATCGTGTATGTGGCATCGCATGACCTGCGTTCACCCCTGGTGAACATTCACGGTTTCAGTGCCATTCTGGACGAAGACTGCCGGCTGCTGTACCAGTCCATTGCCAATAGTGATGATGCGGAACTGATAGAGAAGATAGGTCCCCTTATCCATGAGTCGATCCCCAAGTCGCTGCATTTTATCAGGGCGGGTACCATCAAGATGCAGTCGATTCTGGATGGCCTGCTGCAGGTTTCGCGGATTGGCACTGTTAAAATTCATATTGAACCTCTGGATGTGAATGAGATACTGGGTGATATCCTGGATGCCATGAACTTCCAGATTCAGCAGCAGGAAATAGAAATTACCTGTGACACGCTGCCCGCCTGCCGGGGTGACCGGGAGCAGATTAACCAGGTACTCAGTAATTTGATCGATAATGCCATGAAATATCGCGATCTGCGTCGCCCGGGTCACATCCATATATCCGGCTGGGCCGAGATCGATCAGTCCATATACTGTGTAGAGGATAACGGGATTGGTATTCCCGCAAGGTGTCAGGAGCGAATATTCGAAATGTTCCATCGTCTGGACCCGAATGGCCCGGTACGCGGCGAAGGCTTAGGGCTAAGTATTATCAGCAGGATTCTGGACCGCAACCACGGCCGGATCTGGCTGGAATCAAGGGAGGGGATAGGAAGCAAATTTTTCGTCGCGTTACCGTATTGCCGTCACGAACAGGCACGCGAGAGCGTGCAGGAAGATCGTGGCTCAAAAGGTAAGGCGACAGTTAAGGCTGTTTGAAGGTTACCGAGCGCTGAGAGTTCATTCAAGAGATTGTGGCCGCATACAATTTCAAACATTACACACACTCAACTATGAACTCTCAGCGTTCTCTTTCCAGGGACCGTCGGGGGTTTGCTACTCTGTCGGGATTAATCGATACTACCAGGCACAAGTAATTTCTTCTAAGTGAAAAAAACCATGCTTATACTTCGTAAAAGCATGCCACCGTGCTTGCTGTCGGTCGGCTATATCAGTATTGATAAGCCGTTATTTTCTTTATAAAACACATTCCATATATATTCCTTCCGATAAGCACTTGAAAAACAGGGGTATTTCGCAGGGTAATATGGGGATTTCCCTTGTTAATAGTTATCCATTGGCACCCGATATACCAGGCAGCGAGAGCGTAAATAAGTATAATAAACTAAAGACGAGCTAAGTAAGAGGTGGATTTTTTATTCGAGGTTACTCTTGGGCAGGTTAGGGAATTGACCCATTGTTTTATTTGCATGCCTTCACCAGTCCAACACCATGCGCCTAACTTGCCCGGGTTGGCCTCGTTGCTGAAGAAGGCACAAAGGCGCCACCGGCAGTAAAACTTCTGTGCAGGCCGTCCCGTTTGGAGATGACGGCTCTGACGATTTTGACGAATTTAATAATTAGGACTGTTTATTGATAATGAATCAGTGAGTCGGGGATATATGCCCGGACGGGGATAGAATAATCCCGTCCGGGCCTTTTTTTTGAGCCGAAATTTTGAACTGACTGGCATAACTCATATTATCGTTAAAATGAATTTCTAAATTGCATCTCTGAAAGTCTTTTGCAGTGTTACTTCATATCAATAGTGTCGATGGGGATTATGAGTGTTCGCTTGATAAAGGTGTAGGAACCTGAAAGAGTGAAATGTTATCGGTCTCTGTTGATTGTTTAATTGAGGCTCGAAAAAATGAAAATACTGCACAAACTGATTTTGGGATCCTTATTACTGGCGGGATTAATCTGGTCAGTGGGATTCTACGCTGTTTATGTGAGTCGAACTGCCCTGCAGCAGTCTATTGAAGAGAATTCCGCTATTGAAGTGTCGGATATCATGAGGTCTGTGGACAGGGCCATTGCCGGTGCCCTTCACGACTGGCGGGTGTATGCGACCAGCCCTTATTTGCAACAGACGTTGATGGATTCCAACCTGCAGTTTGAGCAAATGCCGTCAATCCAGACCTATATCGATCAGGAGGACCAGGCATGGATCGCGGCGGCCAAAAATGAAATTACGCCGTTTATGACCGGGTTAATTCATAATGAGTCCTCCGAGGCGTTGCGCAGGCATTTGGATGCCATGGATATCAATGCCGGGTATAAGGCTTATGGCGAAGTTTTTATTACGAACAGATACGGCGCCAACGTCGTGCAGACCGCCAAGACCAGCGATTACCGCCAGGATGATGAGTTGTGGTGGCATATAGCCAAAAATGAGGGCTTTTGTGTTCTGGATGTGGAGTATGATGACAGTGCGGATATTTATGCGGTGTGTCTGTGTCTGAAAATAGAGGATGACCAGGGCAATTTTCTGGGTGTGCTTAAAGCCGTCTATAATATTGAAGCCATTTGTTCTCTGATCAAATTACGCGATCGAGAACAATATTCCCAGGAGAATAACTACTATAATCTGGTATTGCTCACCCTGGATGAAAAGGTTATTTTCAGTTCGAATCATCCCGGCAAATGTCTGCAGGAAGGCAGCCATTACTTAAATTTCACCCTGGAGATGGATAACCATGTAAAAACCCGCAGAGTTGATGATACCTATGGGGAGATTATGGGAATATGCTCCTATTCCCGGGGTTACGGTGAATTTGAGGGGCTGGGCTGGATGTTGGTAGCCGAGCAGAGTGTCGGGGAGGTGTTTGCCCCGGTGGATACCCTGCGGCATAACATTCTTATCATGTCCATAGCCATTACGGTTCTGGGCCTGTTGCTGGGATTCGGATTTTCCATTACCCTTTCGCGGCGCATGACCCGGCTGCGCAGATCCGCCCTGGAGATTGGCGCGGGCAATCTGGATGTGATGATCGAAGATCATTCTTCGGATGAAATCGGTCAGTTCTCCACTACCTTCAGGAATATGGCCGAATCGCTCAGAGATATTTCCTCGGTGTGTGAAGCGGTGGCCCAGGGTGATTTTAATCAGTCGGTGAAGTTGCGCAGCGATAAGGATGTTCTGGGCAAGTCCATTAACCAGATGGGTTCCACACTGCGAGCCGTGGCCCGGCAGGCAAACCTGATAGCCGGCGGCGATTATACGACTGAGATACAGCCCCGCAGTGACAAGGATGAACTCGGGATGGCCTTGTTAAACATGACCACGACCCTGCGTGAGACCACGGCCGAAAGTGAGAAACAGAAGTGGATTATGAAAGGCCAGGCGGAAATTGATAATGCCATCCGGGGCGAGCAGAATCTTCGGGCCCTGACGTCCAATATTGTCAATAAACTGGCAGAATATCTGAATGTACAGATTGGCGCCGTTTATCTCTCGGAAGACGGCAACCTGCTCAGGTTGACCGCCACGTATGCGTACAAGAAACGCAAGGGATTGTCCAACCAGTTCTGGTTTGGGGAAGGCCTGATCGGTCAGGCGGCCGCGGAAGGAAAGACTATAGTAATTACCCGTATTCCCGATGATTATATAACCGTAAATTCCGGGCTGGGTGAGGCAGCGCCTAAAAATATTGTCGTCGTGCCGCTCCTGTTCGAAGAGGAAGTAAAAGGCGTGATTGAACTGGGATCGTTTGATGAGTTTACCGACACGCAGATTGAATTACTGGAGCAGGTCGCCGAAGGCATTGCGATTGCCGTTACGAGCGCGGAATCCCGAAAACGGGTATCCGAGCTCCTGGAAGAAACGCAGCGTCAATCAGAAGAATTACAGGCACAGCAGGAAGAACTGCGAGCCGCCAACGAAGAACTGGAACAGCAGACAAGCAGTTTACAGCAATCCGAGGAAAGACTCAAAAGACAGCAGGAAGAACTGGAAACGACCAACACGGAACTGGAGGCCAAGACCCAGTCGCTGGAAAAGCAGAAACAGGAATTGGAGAAAGCCCGCAGTGAGATTGAGGGCAAAGCCAAAGAACTGGAACTTATCAGTAAGTACAAGTCGGAATTTCTTTCCAACATGTCGCACGAACTGCGTACGCCTCTCAACAGCCTGCTGATTCTGGCAAAGATGCTGATGGAAAACAAGTATGGGAATCTGACCGAAGAGCAGGTGGAATCAGCCGGGGTGATATACGAGGGAGGCATGGACCTCTTGAAACTTATTAATGAGATTCTTGATCTGTCCAAGATAGAATCAGGGAAAATATCGATTCATGTGGAGGAGGTGGATATAGCCGAGATCGCTTACACGATTGAGAAGAACTTTGGTTATATGGCCCGTGATAAAGGACTGGACCTTATTATCAATGTCGCGGATGACCTGCGGCAGTCTATCCGGACCGATAAAATGCGCTTGGAGCAGATTCTCAAGAACCTGATTTCCAATGCCATTAAATTTACCGAGAAAGGCCGGGTCAGCGTGACTATGAAGCGTCCGGAAGATGAGATTAACCTCTCCGCCGGCGATGTCCATTCCAAAGGGATGCTGATATTTGAGATTGCGGATACCGGCATTGGGATATCGCCGAAAAAACAAAAGATGGTGTTTGAGGCATTCCAGCAGGCGGACGGCGGTATCAGTCGGAAATATGGGGGTACGGGACTGGGATTATCCATTTCGCGGGAGTTGGCGCGCGTATTGGGCGGGGAGATTATGCTGGAAAGCACGGAAGGACAGGGCAGTATCTTCACGCTTTACCTGCCTTTTACGACAGAACCACGACTCAAAGCCGGGTTATCGACAGACGAGCCCGATAATGATGAAGAATCAACAGAAATATCTGAAAGCACTGAATCACTGTCGCCGACAGCCGAGGTGCTCTTTTTGACGGACGACCGGGATACGATCGGTCCTGAGGACCGAACGATACTGGTTATCGATGATGATAAGAGTTTTGCCCGGATAATATATGAAATGACGCATGAACATGGCTTCAAATGTCTGCTGGCCGGCGAGGGTAAATCGGGTCTGGCCTGTGCCCTGGAGTACAGACCGGATGCCATTATACTCGATGTCGGACTGCCGGATATGGATGGTCTGGCAGTGATGGACATGCTCAAGGCCTCTCCCCAGACCCGGCACATTCCGGTTCACTTCATTTCCGCCTGCGAGTCGGACCAGGACGCCTATTACAAGGGTGCGATCGGGTACATGACCAAGCCGGTGAGCAAGGATCATCTCAATGACGCATTCTATAAAATCCAGGACTTTATATCCAATAGCATCAGACAGTTGTTGCTGGTTGAGGATAATCCTCAACAGCGGGAGAGTATCGTCCGCCTGATCAGTGATGACAACATAAAGGTGACTTCCGTAGGAACCGGCCGGGAAGCGTATCAGCAGTTACAGTCGGGAAATTATGATTGTATGGTTCTGGACCTGGGATTGCCCGATATTTCCGGGTTTGAGCTGCTCTCTCAAATAAAGGAAGATGAGTCCATTGCCAAACCGCCGATTATCGTTTATTCAGGCCGTGATTTAACCCGGGAGGAGGATATTAAACTGCAGGAGTATGCTCACAGTATCATTATCAAAGGGGCCGCGTCCCCGGAGAGGCTGCTGGATGAGACGGCCCTGTTCCTCCATCGCGTGGAAACCGATCTGCCGGAAGATCAGCAGAGAATGATAAGAGTATTGCATGACAAGGATTCCCTGTTGAATGGCAAGAAGCTGCTCCTGGTGGATGACGACATCCGCAATATTTTTGCGCTATCCCACGCTCTCAAGGATAAGGGCTTGAAAGTTCATATCGCCGAAAATGGAAAAAAAGCCCTGGAATTTCTCGATCGGGAGGTGGATGTGGACGCTGTTTTGATGGACATTATGATGCCGGTAATGGATGGCCTGGAGGCCATACGGCGGATCCGACAGCAGGAAAGGTTTGCCCACCTGCCGATTCTGGCCCTGACGGCCAAGGCCATGGCCGGGGATAAGGAAAAATGTATTGAAGCCGGCGCCAACGACTATATCGCCAAGCCGGTAGTGATCGACAAGGTGATTTCCATGTTGCGTGTGTGGCTCTATAAATAACTCAGATTGAACGATTACAAGATAAACAATGAATTCAAAAGATATTGAAACAATTGAACTGGACTTACTGATTGAAGCCATTCGGCGGCGCTATGGCTATGATTTCCGGGAGTATAATAAGGAAACCATGGCCCGGCGTATCAGCCACAATCTTTCGTATGCCGGACTCAATAATATCTCGGAATTGATACCGCGGATTCTCAAGAGCAAGGCGAGTTTTGAGCGGCTGTTTTATGATATATCCATTACCGTAACCGAAATGTTCCGTGATCCCCGGTTTTATGTTTATCTGCGGCAGAAGGTGATTCCGGTATTAAAGACCTATCCCTTTATCAAGGTATGGCATGCCGGGTGTGCCTCGGGCCAGGAAGTGTATTCGCTGGCGATTGTATTACAGGAGGAAGGCTGCTACGATAAAACCCAGATATATGCCACGGATATCAATGATGCGGCGCTGGCCAAGGCCAGGGCCGGTATTTATCAGATCGAAAATATAAAAAAATATATCACTAATTATCAGCAGGCCGGCGGCCGGGAATCGTTTGCCGATTACTTCCATGCGAATTATAACTCCGCCATTATGAATGCGTCCCTGAAGCGGAACGTCACTTTTGCCAATCACAATTTAGTGACGGATGGGGTGTTCGGTGAAATGCATTTGATTTTCTGCCGAAATGTTCTTATCTATTTTAACAAGCCGTTACAGGAACAGGTGTTCGACCTTTTTTATGAAAGTTTATGCCGAAAAGGATTTTTATGCCTGGGCAGCAAGGAAAGCCTGTCCCTATCGTTCCTTAAGGGTAAGTTCTGCGAATATGATCCCGAATTGAAAATTTACCAGAAATCCGGTGATGCAGGTTCCGAAGGCCTCACCCATCGGAATATGGACTTAAAAAGTAATGTTTTGTCCGAAAGCAATATCGAGGTGTAAAAATGGAAGTACAAAAACCGAAGATACTTATAGTCGATGATAAACAGGCTAATCTTTATGCGCTGGAAAGCCTCCTGTCGGTGTTACCCGTAAAGATATACAAGGCGTCTTCCGGCCGGGAGGGGCTGGAGATGACCTTGAATGAGGATTTTGCTCTTATCCTTCTGGATGTACAAATGCCCCAGATGGATGGTTATGCCGTAGCCGAATGTCTGCATGACGAAGAGCGAACCCGCTATACTCCCATAATTTTTATTACCGCTATCGACCGGGATGAAACATACGAAATACGTGGATACGAAACGGGGGCCGTGGATTTTATCTTTAAACCGATTAACGATACGATATTGCTTGGCAAGGTAAAGGTGTTTCTGGACCTTTACCAGAAAAAACATGAATTGGAATATCTCAATAAACAACTGGAAATGGCTGCCCAGAGAGAAAAAACTCTGGCCCAGGAAGCGATCATCGCCAATCAGACCAAAAGCGAATTTTTAGCCAATATGAGCCATGAGATCCGAACTCCCATGAATGCCATCATTGGCTTTAGTGAACTTCTGGCTCTGGATGACTTGTCCACGCAACAGAGGGAAAATATCGTATTCATCAAGAAGGCGGGAAAACAGTTGTTAAAGGTCATTAATGATATTCTGGATTTGTCTAAAATTGAAGCGGGTAAGATCGAGGTCGAACATATATCCTGCTCGGTGGATGATGTATTGAAAAGTCTCGAAACCTGCATGTTGCCGGCGGCCCGGTCTAAAAACATCGAATTTGATATTATTACCAATGATGATGTGCCCAGAATCCTGCGAACCGATCCGCTGAAACTGGAACAATGTCTGATAAATCTGGTCGGCAATGCGATAAAGTTTACCGATACGGGACATGTTCATGTGAAAGTGTCGCTGGGGGAGAGAAACCATCAATCCTTTATTCTGTTTGAGGTCGAAGATACCGGTGTGGGTATCCCGGAGGACAAAATAGGACGTATTTTCGAGTCCTTCACACAGGCGGACGGCAGTACGACTCGTAAATATGGCGGTACCGGATTAGGATTGGCGATAACCAGAAAATTAGCCGGACTCTTACAGGGCAAAATATCCGTAAGCAGCAAACCTGGAAAAGGGTCCGTCTTCACGTTACAGATACCGGCGGAAGAGGATGTTAATACTCCCGAAACATGTGTTATCCAGGATAGATATCAGTATGAACCTGACGATATTCAAGAAGAAATAAAATTTAATGGTCATGTCCTGGTAGTGGAAGATAATCCTTTGAATCAGAGGATATTTATATCCTATCTGCGTATGTTGGGCCTGGAGGTGGCTCTGGCCGAAGACGGCCTCAAAGCCATTGACGCCGTAAACGAACAGACCTTTGATCTCATATTTATGGATATTCAAATGCCCTATTTAAATGGTTATGAGGCCACCCGACAGATACGGCAAATGGGCGTGAGAACTCCAATCGTGGCCGTCACCGCCTTTGCCATGGATGGTGATGCTGAAAAATGTTATCAGGCCGGATGTGATGATTATCTTCCCAAACCCATCGTACGACAAAAGATATTAGAAGTTATCGGAAATTATTTAGCGTCTCAACGCTGCGGATAGTATATCCGGATAACAGGAGAGTCTATGAATCCGTATATGTTAAAATATCCTGCTTGTAACAGTTATAAGGCATACTATCATTTTGCGTTCAATGCAGGGTCTGATAAGGAATATAAGCCAAGTAATCAGGGCGAGGTGTTTGACCGCATTGCAATTGTATTTTATAGTTGTTTTGTGGATAGTTTTAAAAAATTGTAAGTTCGAGTGATAGAAAATCAGATTATTCAAGAGGTTAAGATAAGGATGACGCAACAGCATGGGAGGCCATTGACATAGGATGCTGAACTATTTTAGAAAAAAAATCTATCCCATTGGCATTGATCTGGGCAGTAAAGATCTAAAGTTGATCCAATTGGCTCTCAACGAAGGGAAACTGTATCTGATGGCGGCGGCGAAAGCGGCTGTCCCTCAGGAATTAGTAAATGATCCGTTAGGACTCCAGAACTGGTATATTGCCAATATTAAACGATTATTGACGGCCAGACCATTTAAGGGGAAAAAAGTGGTTACATGCCTGCCCACCCGAAGCCTCCTTATACAGCATCTTCGTCTGCCGAAAATGGATGAAGATCAACTGGGCAAGACGTTGAAATACGAGGCCCAGGAGAAATTACCCTTCAGTACCTCCGGAGCTCTTTTACGTCATATAACCGCAGGCGAAGTCTATGAAGCCGGTGAAAACAAGCTGGAAGTGGTCCTCATGGCGGCTTCCCGTAATGTGGTACAACAGCACTTACAGATAGTCGAGCACGCCAATATTGAGATTGAATCGGTGAATGTGGAGGCCTGTGCCCTGCTGAACGCCTTTTCCTACCTGAGTGAACACAATGGTCAGGACTGCCAGTCGATTATGCTGGTCGATTTGGGGCACACGTGTGTTAAAGTAGTCGTGGCTCATGGCCGGCAGATGGCGTTTTGCCGATCAGTGAAGTACCTGTCTGAGACGGACCAGGCTGTTCCCGTCGCCCAGACGGCCTGTCAATCCGTCCCGTCTCCCGATAATACAATGGATGGTGTCGCCGATACCCTGGTGAAAGAAAAAATCACGTTACCTGTCCGGCCGGTCGAAACTTCTGCATCGGGCAGGGCGAACCTCACGGATGATATGATCATTGAAAGACTGGGCGCCGAACTGCGCAGTTGTGCACGTTATCATGACCTGGTGTTTCAAAATATGCCGATAGCCAGGGTGATTTTCCTGGGGGGTAAAGCCAAAGACAAACAAAAGTGCCAGAATCTGGCAAAATCGTTAGGTCTGCCGGCTCAACTGGGTGATCCCATCGCCCGAATTGAGGAAGATAGCCGTTTTGGTCCGCACAGCGATCTGGAGCCGGAACGTAATAACTCCGATTGGGCGGTAGCATTTGGATTGAGTATTAATACGTCGGATTAGTGGATAGTATCATTGAGTTTTAATTCAATAAGAGGCAAGGAAAAATATGAGTAACAAAGTCGATTTTTTACCGGAAAATTATTTGGAGAAGAAGGCTCAGCGACGGACAAACCTGGTTTGTTTGATGCTGTTTTTAATTGTGGCCGTCGGCGTGGGAACGGGTCTGTTTCTGATACAGAGACGTCAGAGCATGATTAAGGCGCAGGCGGACAAAATCAATCAGGAAATGGTACAGGCCAGTGAAGCTCTCAAACAGCTGGAGCAACTGGAAGAAAAGAAACAGGAAATGATGACCAAGGCGTCCATCAGTGCGATGCTGATGGAACCGGTGCCCCGGTCGCTTTTGCTGGCTACTATTACCAATGCGTTACCGAAGGGAGTCTCCCTGGTTGATTATGATATGAATTGCAAAGAGATCGTGGATAAATCGCAACCTTCCCAAAGCCGGAATAAACGTTCCAGACGCTCAAAGAAGGACGAACCCAAACCCGAGGACGTTAAACCCAAGAAGATGGAAACGGATATCGAGTTGACCGGTCTGGCTCCTACAGATATAGAGGTGGCCCAGTTCATAACGAATCTGAACAGTTCCCATCTGTTGAGTCAGGTGAATTTAAAGCTTTCTGAAGAGTTTGAATATCAGGAAGATATTATGCGCCGGTTTAAACTGGAGGTTATTCTGGATCCCGAGTCGCGGGCGAGTCAAAAAGATGTGGAACTGGCACGTCGCCTGCATGTCAATGGGATGTAATAAAATAATACTCGTGTGATGCATAAACCATATTAAGGGTACTGAGGACGTTAAGAGAAGAGGAATATTATCATGAAATTTACTTATAAGGAATTGCTGCTGATACTTTTATTGTTGGCGATACCGGTAGGAGGCTATTTCTGGGTATTCAAGCCGGCGGAATCAGGCATGAAAACAACCAAGAAAGAACTGGAGATGAAAAGTCAGAAATTAGCCGACCTGCATAAAGCACTGGACGGTATCAAGGATTTAGGCGCTGAAGTGGATAAACTCTCACAGGCGGTGGAATTTTTTGAAAGTAAGCTGCCTGCCCGCCATGAAATCCATAAAGTCCTGGAACAGGTCACCATGATAGCGGATGACCACCGTCTGGAAACCCGACTATTTAAAACACTTAAACCGCAACCATTTAATAAATATAGCGAACAACCTATTGAAATGGAAGTGTATGGTGAATTTGACTCCTTTTATCAGTTTCTATTGGATGTGGAAAAACTGCCCCGATTAACCAAGATCACGAAAATGTCCCTGGAAAAGGATAAAGACAAAGAAGGAGTGACCAATGCCAAATTCACTTTGAGTATATTTTTTGACCATAAGAATTCAAAGAATAGTTAATCGGATTGGTAAAGTCAATCGTGACGTCATTGAGGCGGTGACCTCAGCCGTTACGCATGAAACAAGCGATATTCGCAGGTAGGAGTGGAAGTGATGAATGAAAAAGATCAAAATGACAATATGGAAATTGAACCGGTCAGCCAGGCAGGGGATTGGAATATGATGGGTATGGATAGTTCTCTGGATGCCGGCGGCCCGGACGATACCTTTGTCTCGGAAACCGGTCCCAAGAATCATACCGCCATGATATTACTGGCCTTTTGTGTTCTGAGTATGATCGGTGTTTACTTTCTTGGCATATCTCAGAAACCCAAGGAAGCCACTGAAGAACAAAAAACGGTGGAAGCCCAGGTGGACACGGCGTTAACCAAGTTAATGGATATGGCGCAGGAAGGTAAAACCAAGAAATTATTCAATGATACCGGCAAAATGGTGGAATCCTTTTACGATTATCCGATCAATCAGCAGGTGTCCGTGAATGATCTGCAAAAAAATCCATTTTCCTTTATGAGCGAAGTGCCGGTCGGTGAGGTCGTGGAAGACAACTCGCAGAGCCTGGCCCAGATGGAAAGAGCCATCAGCAGAGAGTTGCAGTTACTGGAACTGCAATCGGTTATTCAAAGTCCCAGCGGCGCCAAATGTCTTATCAACGGAGAAGTTTACAGCGAGGGACAGAGCCTTAATAATGTATTTATTATTGATACCATTAAAGCAAACAGAGTGATTTTGCTTGCCAATGAAAACTCGTATGTTTTGGAGATGTAAGACATAATGAGTCACATCGAGGCGGCCGATTTATTTCTTAAAGATACCAGGGTGGCAGCTTTGCGGATGCCTGGCTGGAGAAAGTAATGAATAACAATAATGACATTAATGAATTAATCGCTGAACCTGACATGGAGCAGGTCGATTCCCGCTGTGATGCATCCGCCGGGAATGGAGGTGATTTATGTGACCTGTGGCATCCGGAGGAAAGTCCCCAGACCCTCTCCCGGGTGGAAGTCGAGGAACAGTTATTTCAGCAGGGCCGGATTACCAGCGAGCAGATGGAGGAAGCGCGTTCCATTCATAACCGCTCGCCCCGTAAACGGCTGGGACAGATTCTCCTGGAAATGGGAGCGGTCCAGGAAGCCGATCTGCTGGCGTGTATAGCCGAACAGTATGACCTTCCCTTTATTCGTCTGACCGCGGATATGATAGACGACAAGGCATTCGAACTTCTGGACCGGAATTTCCTGGAGTCCCATAATGTAGTACCGCTTGGTATTGAAAATAACAAATTGGTGGTGGCCCTGACCGACCCGACCAATGTCTTTCTCTTGGATGAGATACAGAGAAAAGCTAAAAAATCCCTGCTCGTTAAGGTGGCTTCCACCGAAGATATCAAAAAAGTACTGTCCGGGTTGAATGAAGACGCCGATGAGGAACTCTTTGATGATATTCTTCAGGATGTCGGTACCGAGGAAGTGGAGATCGTTAATACCGAGGAAGAGGATATCTCCAATCTGGAACAGGCTGCCGGTGATTCGCCCGTCATAAAGTTTGTAAATTACGTCATGCTTAAAGCGGTCCAGGACGGGGCCTCCGATATCCATATTGAACCTTCGGAAAAACACCTGAAAGTGAGATTTCGTATTGACGGCATACTTTTTGAACTGATGTCACCGCCGCATCACATGCATGCGGCTATCGTCTCCCGGATCAAGATTATGGCCAATCTGGATATTGCCGAAAGACGTTTGCCCCAGGACGGTCGGGTCAGTGTCAAATTACACAAACGTAAAGTCGATATGCGGGTATCAACACTGCCCACCTCGCATGGCGAAAAGGTGGTGATTCGTATCCTGGACGTGGGCCGGGCTCAATTGAAACTCAAAGACCTCGGCATGGAAGCGGATACCCTGGAGATCCTTGATCATCAGGTGCATCGCCCCCATGGTATTATTCTGGTAACCGGACCGACCGGCTCCGGAAAGAGCACCACGCTGTATGCCGCCCTGCAAACCATGGATATGCAGCGCTTAAATATATCCACGGTGGAAGACCCGGTGGAATATGAAGTGGATGGCATTACTCAGGTTCAGGTGCATGATAAGATAGGAATGAGCTTTTCCTCTGCCCTGCGTTCTCTTTTACGGCAGGACCCGGATGTAATTATGGTGGGTGAGATTCGGGATGGCGAAACCGCTCGCATCGCTATTCAGGCATCGTTAACCGGACACCTGGTGTTGTCCACCTTACATACCAACGATGCCCCCAGCAGTATTACCCGTATGATTAATATCGGCATTGAATCCTATTTGATTGCCGCGTCCACGAATGCCGTGCTGGCCCAGAGGCTGGTACGCAGGATATGTAAAAATTGTATCGGACCCTATGAAGCGCAGGCGGAACATGCCGGTTTTATGGAAATGTACGGCTTCAGCAGCCAGAACATGTTTTGCGGCAAGGGGTGCGAACAGTGCCGTTATACCGGCTTCCAGGGCCGGGTGGGCCTCTATGAATTACTGACTATCGATGATACGTACCGGGATATCATTACGAAAAGTCCCACCGTATCAGAGTTACGCCGTATCTGCAAGGAAAGAGGCACGGTTACCCTGCGGGATGACGGATTCCGCAAGGTCCAGGCGGGACTGACAACCATCGATGAAGTTATGCGCGTTACGGAAAGTACCGTTTAATGTAACCATTAACAATAAATAACACCATAGTATATTTTAAAAACATATATTATAACAGGGCTTAGATAAAGGAGAAAGAGTTGTCAATATTACAGGATTTATTAACATCAGCGTTGGAATGTGGAGCGTCTGACATACATATTATGGTAGGGTCACCTCCTCTCTTACGTGTTCACACCGTACTGCAGGAGACGGACTTCGGCGTTATTACCCCCGAAGGAGTATTGGCTCTGATCAAGGAAATGCTTAACGATACACGTTATAATGAGTTTATGCAAAAACGTGATATCGACTTTTCCACGGAAGTGCCCGGCAAGGGGCGTTTCCGTGTCAACGCTCACTTTCAGCGCGAAACAGCCGCCATCGCCTTTCGTGCCATTCCGGATAAGGTCCAGGCTCTGGAGAAATTGAATCTGCCTGATGCAGTCCATAAACTGGTTGATCTGGCCAGCGGCCTGGTTCTGGTCACCGGGGATACCGGTTCCGGCAAAAGTACTACCATGGCCAGCATGATCGATGCCATGAATAAAAAATATCGCAAGCACATTATCACCCTGGAAGACCCTGTCGAATATGTGCTGAGCAATAATAAATGTGCCATTGAGCAGAGAGAAATAGGATCCGACTGTCTTTCATTTGCCTCCGGCCTCAAGCATGCCTTGCGTCAGGACCCGGATGTGATCCTGGTCGGTGAAATGCGTGACCTGGAGACCACCTCCGCCGCCATAACGGCCGCCGAGACCGGTCACCTGGTATTGAGTACCCTGCAT
>JAFGHE010000104.1 GCA_016930295.1 Sedimentisphaerales bacterium | reverse complement strand
TTATCGAAGCCTCCAAAATGCTCATGGACATTAAAAACTGGGTGAATGGGGTCTTTAAACGCGGTAAAAATATCCAACACGCCGGAAAGACTGATCCCCGCAGCGAATTCTTCAGGTTTGTTCAACACCAATTTGAAGGCTCCATATCCGCCCATAGAAAGCCCTGCTGCGAAATTATCCTCCGGTTTATCTGATAATGGAAAAACCGACCTGACAAATCGGGGGAGTTCCTCACTCACGAATGTCCAGTATCCGGGACCATGCAACAAGTCAGCGTAAAAGCTGTTACCGACACTCGGCATAACCACCGCAAGCCCAAGCTCGTCAGCGTATTGTTCCACCCTGGTATATAAAGACCAGCTGCCGGAATCTGCAAATGCCCCATGAAGAAGGTACAGGGTTTTGAATTTTTTCCTGGACCCGTAAATATCTTCAAGCGACTCGTTCGACGTTACCGGATCGAAGCAAGGGAACGGAAGTGTGACGGTTATGGTGGTGGGAACGTGTAATGCTTTTGATTGATAAGAGCATTGAAAGCGGGACATCTTGCACCTCTTTAAACGTAGTTTAAGGGTTATACCAGGCCCGGTTTACAATCTCGCCATGAATTGAAAGGCCTGATCATAAAAGCCTGGTAATGGCTCATGCCCAAAATCGGGGTATATGACCATTGTCTTGGGTGATGTGATTTTATTGTAAGCAGCAAACTGTGTGGATGGAGGGCAAATTGTGTCCATTAAACCGATCCCCCAAAGTACCTCTGCCATGATGCGAGGTGCCAGGAATTGAATGTCGATATAACCCAACTTCTCGAATATTGCGCTTTCGAGCTTATGGGTGGGGTCTGAGTGGCGAAAATACTCCTGTAATTCCCTGTAGGCATCCTTAGCGTGGTCCATTTCCCAAACTCGTATGTAATCGCTTAAAAAAGGATATATCGGAACAGCACGTTTTATTCGAGGTTCCAGGGCAGCACAGGCTATGGTTAAGGCACCTCCCTGGCTGCCTCCTATCGCGCCGACGCGATCCGCATCCACATCCGACATGTCCATAACGATATTGGCGAGTTGGGCCGTATCGAGAAATATCTGCCGGAAGAGCATTTTTTCCGGTGAACCCTTTAAAGCATCATCCAATCCACGAATAATATGGCCGTGAAGTGTATTGCCAATGACACTGCCTCGATCTTCTGATAACCCGGCCTGGCCTCGGCAGTCTAATGCCGCGACCGTAATCCCTGAGGCAACATAACCCAGCTTATCTGACCAGTCGCCAGAGTCACCTGAGTAACCGTGAAACATCAAGACAGCAGGATGAGGGGAGGGGGCTTTTACGGGACGCAGCAATTTGGCGTGGACACGTGCCCCTCCAACCCCTGTGAAATAGAGGTGAAAACATTCAGCACCTGGCACCTGGAATTCAGATGGTATTAATTCAACCCGCGAATCAATCGAACGCATTTCGGTCAGGCTCTTGTCCCAGAATGCGTCAAAGTCATCTGGGCGTGGATTTTTGCCTTGATAGGTATCCAGCTGTTCGATTGGCAAATCAAAAGTCAGTGGCATTTTTAATCACCTGTTTCTATGAAAAATTCGAAGTCATCATCATCACCGCAATTTGTAGATAACGATATCGATGCTGTCCTTTGTATCTGGGGTTGCAGAGAGCTCACCTACATAGACGCCGTGATTAAGATCGCGATATTTCCCGGTGTTGTTTGCCACAAAAGTGGGCTTTGTTTTTATAACAGATTCCGAATTTGGATCGATCAGACCTTCGTTTTCAATGGCAATGAATTCGCCATCACTGGTTTTCAATAGATACTTTGCAAACACATGGGCTGTACCGTCATCCCGGGTAGTGTTCCAATCTGCTCCACCTGGCACCACTGTGCCATTTATCTTTGCGCCGGTGAAAGTTCCCCCAATGACGTAGTTTGCTACAGCCGGTTGGGCCTACTATTTCAGGCTCAGCGATCTTGACGTTAAGACGCATAGTCTCATCAGCTTGCAGACTAATCATATGGTGCCCATTCCTTAAAGGTGAATGTGCGGCAATCAAATGTTTTTTTGTGCGGGATGTTTCGCCAACATCCGAGGTGTAGATTCATACAGGCATAGCCCTTCATATCGTCTGTCTTATTATGCCTGCAATACGGATAGGCTTGGATTCAACTTTCACGGGTTGGACTGCTTCTTCCACAGCTTTTCCCGCCAACGGCAGATGCAGTACATCCAAAAGGGCGATACGGGCTGCGAGGAATACCATTTCTACTTTATTGCACCCTGCACTACTCCCTCGATTATTCGCCTCTGGGCTATCAGGAATACAATAAGTACGGGTAAAATAGTTAAAACAAGCCCCGCCATGAGTGGGGCATAATCAACACTATAGGTGCTGAAAAAGTGATAGGTGGAAAGAGGTAAAGTTCTTTCCGATGGCGAAAGCAATACCAGGCTTGGTAGCAGATAATCGTTCCATATCCACAATACGTCCAAAATCAGCACCGTCAACATGACCGGCCTCAACAGGGGAAATACTACCCGGAAGAAGACCTGCATCCTGTTAGCCCCGTCAATCATAGCCGCCTCTTCCAGCTCAATCGGAATGTTCTTCATAAACCCGTGGAAAATGACTATAGCAAAGGATTGGCCGAAGCCCATGTACATAAAAATCAGGATCCACTTGTTATCCAGTATCTCCATTGAGCCATATATCTTTACCAGCGGGATCATAAGCGTTTGAAACGGGACAACCAGCGAGGCTACCATTATTGCAAAAATAACCTTGCTGATTTTCCAGTTGCTTCTCAAAAGAAAATACGCGGACATGGAGGCAGTTATCAATAGCAGGGCCACGCTGAGGATGGTGATGATTGTGCTGTTTAAAATCGCGTTCCAAAAATTCATTTTTTGAAAGGCGTCTATATAATTAAAATAATTAAGTTTTTCAGGCAGCGAGAATGGGCTTTCCACAAAAAGTTGCGTCGTCTTAAAGGAATTGTTTATCATCAGGTAGAATGGCACCAGGGTGAGGATAAACATAACATATACAAAAACGTATTTTGCCCAATTATTTCTCGCCATCTAAGCCTCCACCTCGTATCTTTTCGCCAGCAGAACCTGTGTAACTGTCACGATAGCCACAACAATAAACAGAACGATAGCCTCAGCCTGTCCTATCCCATATTGACGTGCCAGGAATGCTTGTTGATAGACATGCATGGCGGCAAGTTGTGTTGAGCCGTAGGGCGATCCATTTGTCAGTGATAAATTCA
>JAFGHE010000103.1 GCA_016930295.1 Sedimentisphaerales bacterium | reverse complement strand
TCGCGATCCTTTCGATACATTCAAGGGAAGGTAAATATAAGCAGATAAACAGATTGACTCTGATAATAAATACTAAAGAGGAGGGTTCCCGAATTTCTTAAAGAGTTATATCGGGGATGGGTCATTTATCATCTTTTTGCATCGGAGCAGTTCGGCCACACTCCAGGCCTGGGCGATGCAGCCGCGATGATAATAGGGCGGATCGCCGTCGAATATTTCCGACACACTGCCCAGACACCCCTGTTCATGAAGATGATGCAGTAACGGACTGATCATCTCTCCGGCCATGCGTTTGGCGGCATCGCTGTATTCGTTTACCTTTAAAAACGCTTCGATAAACGGCCCCGTCAGGAAAGCCCAAACCGTACCCTGATGATAGGCCGAATCCCGCTGGAACTGATCCCCTTCATAATGACCCTGATAATGCCTGTCCGTATTACTTAAACTGCGCAAACCGTAAGGTGTCAGCAGGTGTTGCCGTACCGCGCTGACAACTGACTTCTGCTGATCCAGGTCCAGACAGGAAAACGGCAGGGATACCGCAAATATCTGGTTAGGACGGATCGATGCATCCGCCGTGCCATCGGGCAGAATACAATCGTACAGACATCGTTCCACCTGGTTCCAGAATACCGGACTAAAACTCGACTCCACCTGCCGGCAGCGCTGATGGTTATCCTGACGTTCCTTATCCGTCACCCCAGTCTCTGCCAGAATACGCAACGCATTATACCATAATGCATTAATCTCCACGGCCTTGCCGTAACGCGGAGTAAACGATACTCCGTTGCACCTGGCATCCATCCAGGTCAACTGGGTATTGACATCCCCGGCGCTCAGCAGACCATCCTCGTCGGCATGGATATTATCCCGCGTCCCCCTATGATAACACTCCACGATCTGTTTGATAACCGGACGAAAATGCTTCTGAAAAACCTGTTCATCCCCCGTTACCAACAAATACTGATAGGCGGCATTGATGTACCACAAAGACGCATCCACACTGTTATAATGCGGCGGCCCGCCATAATCATCAAAACGATTCGGAATCTGGCCCCGGCTCAAAACAGAACCAAACGTCATTAAAACCTCATAGGCCTCGCTATATCGCCCCGTAGCCAGAAGCAAACCCGGCAGGGAAATAAACGTATCCCGACCCCAATCGGCAAACCAATGATAACCGGCCATGATACTCGCTGATTGACGGGATTCATCGATCCGCCGTCGCACAATAAACTGATCCGCCGCCTGGGCTAATTGCCTTTCATCATCATCTTTTGCATCCGCCCGACAAACCAGTTCTTCACGACGATCCTTCAACTTCCGAATAATCTCGTCCACATCCGTATCCAGCGGTCCGGGTCGCTGCAGGCCGGCCGTCGCCTGAACCAACAGCGTAATCCGCATCGGACATTTAAATTCCGCCTGATACGCACCACAGGCCCACACATCTTCATAATCGCTCTGACCCCGACGGGTTTCCAGCCGATAGTGCATGGCATACCACCAGTCGGCGCCCCAGTGAAACGAAGCCTCGGGACAATAAAAATGAACGGCCGGACCATGAGGATCAAGGACATGAGCCGTATAAACATCGCCATCTTCTTCCATGGTCAGAGAGGTCGAGGATGACTGCAGAGAATGAAAATCCCGCAGGGTAACCAGCGGCATGAGGCTGAATTGACCCTCCCCTTCTCCCGAAAAATCATAGGTTATCACCAGCAGATCCTGGTCGTGACAGAGGTATATGGACTTCTCCACCTGCAGATTCTCTATCTCATATAAAAAGTGAACACCCTCGTCCTGCCAAAATCGTTTCAGATATCGATATCCCCGGGGATGTAACCGGTCGGAAAATTCAAAATTGGCTAATTCATAACTCTGCTTCCCCATACGAACTGTTTCCAGAAGATCGGCCAGTGTCACAATCCGTTCCACCGGCGGACGAAGCGAGGATACCAACAAACCATGATAACGACGGGTATTACACCCGATGATCGTACTGGATGAATAACTGCCCCGCTCATTGGTCAGAAGCCACTCCTTCTCTAACAAATGATCTACGTTTTCAGCAGTTATATTCATGATTGCATTCTCAGCTTCGCATTGAGAACATTTGGTCATTGCGATTCTCCAATATCACAACCGGCGGCTCGGTTTTATCGGACACAGCTTCAAAATCTGTAACCATTCTTCATTTATGATGTTATCGGCTTTTTATCGTATCCGGTCCAATTCAAATGTCAGATTTCAATCAACAGGCCCTTTCCTTCGTATAAACCTCGATGAAAACCTATAAAAAGTGCAAAATCACACCTTTCCATTCATTATCAAATAATCATACTCCTCGGACTATGTGAGTCCCTCTGATGATAGTATAATTGACTGAATATTATCGGATTAAAACCACACCATGATAAATCTGTCATGGCAACGGGTTTTAGTTATCCCCTAAGATGATAAATCTGTAAAAATCCTCTCGAGATTCACCTTCGACGGACATAAAGCTAATAACATAACTACTCTATCCGGCTCTGCGGAATAGTGAACTTTATCACACATCCCCGGCCCATTTGTGAATCAATTTCAATTTTACCGCCATGTCTGTCAATTATTTTCTTGCTGATAGGAAGCCCGATACCGGCCCCCGGATATTGTTCCGGAGGATGAATCCGCTCAAACATACCAAAGATTCGCTCATGATAACACGGTTCAATGCCGATCCCGTTATCACTCACGCTGATTTCCCAAAATTCGTCCTTCACGTGGGAGGCAATCTTCAACTCCAGAGGCCGGCTGCCTCGAAATTTTATCGAATTGTCAATCAGATTCTCAAATAGTTCTCTAATTTGAGATTTATCACCCCATATCCGGGGAAGTTCATCAACTTCAATCCGGGCCTCAATACTTTTAAGATACTCCTCCCTCTGGCTTAACACCTCCAATACCAGGGGAGTCATATCAAG
Source organism: Sedimentisphaerales bacterium (assembly GCA_016930295.1). GTDB lineage: Bacteria > Planctomycetota > Phycisphaerae > Sedimentisphaerales > SM23-30 > JAFGHE01. Next base: position 30,973 of record JAFGHE010000103.1, on the reverse strand, counting down.
CTGTTCAAATGGCTGGCCCTGGGAATCCAGTCGGGAATAGCGTGATAGGTCGTCCAGCAGCCGCTGCGCCCGTTCGGCCGCCTGAGAAATGCCGCCAAAATAACCCTGGCATTGTTCATCCGCACGACCATCCATATGATGATTCAACTCATGCACTATCTCGGTTATTCGTCCTAACGGTTTTTTTAAATCGTCAGTAATAACACGGGTAAACTGTTCCAGTTCCCGATTGCTCCGCTCCAACTCCGCGGTAAACATCCGTAACTCTTCTTCAATCTGGCGACGGTGCGTGATGTCCTCAAATATCGTGGCAATATAACCCTGTTGAGGACTATACGCCAGAATCGAAAACCACCGATCAAGCGACTCAGAATATTGCTCAAATTTGACGTCCTGCCCGGATATGACTACCTTACTATAGGTATCGACCCATTCCAGCGTCGAACCCCTGATATCGGCCACAATCTCGGATACCTTCCTGCCGATAATGTCCTTTTTTCTCAGTCCGGTCATCTTTTCAAAGGCATCGTTGACTTCCAGAAATTTATAATCAACCGGTTTATGCGCCTCGTTCCATAAAACCTCATGATAGGCAAACCCCTCCAGCATATTTTCAAATAACAGCCGGTATTGAGCCTCACTGTGCCGCAGTAATTCCTCCGCATTCTTCTGTTCGCTGATATCCTCCGTAATATTAATGATATAATTGGGACGCCCGCTCTCCCCGCGCACCAGAGACGCCGTCATACGCACCCAGACCGGGAATCCTTCCTTATGGATGAGCCGATTCTCCAGACGATAATGCTCGCATTTACCCTGGGTAAGATCCTCGAAGATCTTCAAACTGTCCTCACGGTCTTCCCCATGGGTAAACTGGGTAAATACCTTCTCGCGCAATTCCAGCGCCGTATATCCCAGCATCGCCTGTAATGTATGATTACTTTCAATGGCCCGGCCCCCTAAATCGACCAGGGCAATCCCTATCGCTGAACCCTGAAATATGGCCCGTAACCGTGTCTCACGTTCCCGCAGCGCCTGCTCACTGATACGCAACTGCTGATTCGTCAGTTTCAACTCCTCCTCCGCCCATTTACGCTCACTGATATCACGAACAATGATTAATATATGCTTCTGGCCTTTATACTCAAAAACCGTGCCCTTGACCTCCACATCAAATAAATCCCCGTCCTTTTTGACATTAACCGATTCCGTAATAATCTCTTTCTGTGTCAGTGAATCATATTTTAACTGATCCATAAGATGATAAAAATCACTGTGGATCAGAGTCTTAAACGCCATCCCCTTTAATTCATCCGGCGTATAGCCGTACATGATCGTGGCCTGCGGATTAACATCGATGATTTGCCCGTCAAAATTCATGACAAAAAAAGCATCGGTGGCGGAATTAAATATGCCATGATACTGAGCCTCACTCTCACGCAAGGCTCGTTCGGCTTCCCGTAACTTCTGCTGTTGCCTTAATTGCTTGATGGTATGATTTACCACCGAAGGCAGCAACTTCAACAGGGACTGATCCTTAATTAAATAATCACATGCCCCACCCTTCATCATCTCCACGGCCAGACGCTCATCACCCTGGCCCGTTACCAGGATAAAGGGAACCGACCGCTGCATTTGTCTCAAAATTTCAACAACCCTGTTGCCCGTCATATCCGGCAGCATAAAATCCAGCAACATTAAATCTACACGCTGATCCCCCAGACGCTCTATCGCCTCGTTGCCACTGCCGGCACTTAAGGTCTGAAATCCTTCCCCCTGTAATTTACGCTGCATCAGGGTACAAAAACCCTCATCATCATCCACCACCATCACGGTAATTTTATTATTATGTTCGAGTTCATCAACGTCCATTTGATGTCTTCCCTAACATAACATAAATCTTCCTGGATTTGGGCGCAGCCAAATTAGTCCATTTCCGGCTGCCCCAAAGTATATATATGAAATGTCACTCAAAAAACTTTACAATTCGTTTGGAAACCTGGGACTCGCTCCATCGAAATCCGGATAAGAATATTTTCCAGGTTCAATCATCAAATTATAACCTCATACCTCTATATATTCCCCCTTAATTTTGGATAAATTTGAAATTCAACGACAATATCTTGAAAAAAAACAACAGGGCCTTCCTTTTTCGGGCGTACCAGTCGGCGCGGCGATATGTTAAAACCATGCCAGATTTCGTTGTGATATCACATGAGTGACCCTGTCTTATCCAGATCAATTTGATCCAGAACCGCTCGTATTGCCTCCATCGTCGTCTTTGTGCCGTGAATCGAGAGTAAAACCTTATCCGTTATCATAAGGTCAATACTGCCGGTCTGTTTTTTGTTATCATATTTTTCCTGGCCCCGTAAGTTTTTATAAGTCATCGTTCTACCGAAACGGATCTGACTTTCATAATAGAAATCCCGGGTAACCCAGGTGGGTAATTCTGTTCTCCGGCGCCCGGATGGTTCTCCCAGATAAGTTAAGGTAACCTGGATATGGCTATCGCCCTGCCGGGGATCAATATAATTCGTTAATATTTGTATCTCACCTGAACTGTCGGTTTCATCCGTCAGGTCATAATGACTCACCTGCTCGAATCCGGCTAATTCATCCGGCAGCATCTCGAAAAATGAGGCGCGGATATCTTCCCGGGACTTCAGGATTTTCTGGGCAGAGTTTTTTTGAGATGCCGGTTCGGTCTTAGGTAATTCCCTTTGTGCTGTAACTCTCTGTATGGGTACGCTTTCCAGATCAAGCGCTTCAACCCTCGGGGCCGGCCGGAACAAATCGTCACTCCGTATAGCATCCAAATCAATCAGATCGACTACCTCGTACAATGTATCCAGGGAAACCAAAGTGCCCCGGGCGCCGACAAAATATCGCCCCTCCACGAATACCAGCAGACCACAATTCTTCTTGGGATTGACACTATACTCTTCTACCGCGACAAATCCTTTATAATTCAGCCTGCCACTCCTATAGGTTTCCATATATCGGGTATAAGCATCCATTAACTCACGATCCAGCGCAAAAATCTTAAGCTCCTTGCCAATTAACAGCTCAACAAAACTGCCTTCCTGACCCGGCGATTCAAATTTTTCGTTCCAGAAAATCGTATAGACATCCAGCATATCGCCCGGCTTACGAGTAGCACCCAGACTCTTCATTGCGGGTATCTCTTTGGGCATGATGTCCTTGAACTGCTCTAACCTTTCATCGGCAATCTGGGGATTCTTCTCGGCTTCGACTTTAGCCGAGACAAACAACCATTGTCCTCCGAATAAAACCACCGCCGCCACGATAGACAGCAAGACAATTATACGCAATAATCTGAACATTCACTCTTCTCCTGAAACGCAAAAGATCAGTGTAAGATTATATACTCCATATCGGCCCAAAATCCAATAATAATCACCCTCAAAAGTCAAATTAATCCATAACCACATTCAGAACAGGCGACTCCGCGCAAACCTTCGATTCAAAATTTTTAATATAAAAAACTTGGCATAACCACAAAAACGCGTTAAAATCTTGTCTGATAACGATTTTTATCGTTTACCCAGAGCCGGGGAGTGGCTCAGTTTGGCTAGAGCGCTGCGTTCGGGACGCAGAGGTCGCAGGTTCAAATCCTGTCTCCCCGATTTTCTATAATACCCTAATATTACTGCACTTATACTAATCCTATTTCTTATCCTCACCTGAACTCATTATATCCACATCCTCCATTAAGTCCATTCCGTCTCCTAAAATCACACCCGTCCATTTAATAAGGTATATATATCCGTGTTATCCGTGTGCTATTCTTCACAGTCTTTGCATGAAAATTTCTCAATCAGTATTATCTTTAGCCGGCAATATGACATTTATCCCAACCGTCCTGGCAAAAAATGGTATAATTTAAATATGAACATAACTTTCCCAACTCATTTCCTGACTGCATACTATAAACAGGACAATTTTTCGTCAAAAATTTCCCGTTGGGCGGAAAAATTTGAAAAAATCTCAAAAAAAAGCGTGATGACTGTGTGACTTTGGTAGTCTGGTTAATAGAGATGAATGACAACGATTTACACAATTTGGTGAGTAAGGCCCGGCAGGACAATAAAGCAGCCCAGGAAAAACTGGCCGAGAAAGCCGGGGAAAAACTTTATGAATATATATTTCGACACACGCAACGTATTGATATTACAGAAGATATCGTTCAGGAATGTCTGATTAAGATGTTCCATAACCTCCAGCAACTCACCAACAACGAACGAATCTGGCCCTGGCTCAGAACCATGGCATTTAATGAAATCTGTAATAACTATAAAAGGGAAAAGAGACATAGAAAACACATTTCAATTTCGGAGATCGATGAGGTGGAACTGAACAAAAGAATCATAAATTACCAGCAGGAGGCGGCCCTCTCGGCTATCCAGCACGAACAGCGGCACGTCATTATGGCCGCCATGAAAAAATTAAAGCCGCGATACCGGGATATGATTTTCATCCGGTGTTATGAAGGAAAGGACTATAACCAGATTGCTGAAGAACTCGGCTGCAGTGAACTGGCCGTACGTACCCGCTTCTGGCGGGCCAAGAACGCCTTAAAGAGAGAGCTGGCCCATGGGGGCTTGAAAAAAGGCGCCTTGCTATCGGCTCTTTTGCTGTTCGGTAAGATAACCGCACGCAGCGAAGCCGCCGCAGCCGGAATATCGATAACATCTTCTACTTTGAAAGTGGGCACTGTGGCCACTGTTGCCGGTGCCCTGGGAACCAAAACCGGGATTATTTCCCTGACCGCAGCGGGAGTGATTGCTATCGGGACAACCGTTCAAACCATACCCCCTAAACAAAATGCGCCCAGAGAACAATTAACTCCCTCTGCTGCGGTTCAGCACCTGGAAACCGTCCCGTCTGTCAGGGGAAATAACGAATACTGGTACTTTTATCCCGAAGGCGCCCAGGGGCCTCTCTGGATGAAACTGTGGCTGTGGGACCGAAATGAATCGTCCCGGAAAACCCTTTGGCTCCAAAACAGTAATATCAATTGCTATTTTAATGGAAATACCCCCGTATTGGTCAATCACCATGTTTTCAATCCTGATCTCTCGGTGTGGCGACTGCCCACCGATACGCCCGCCTTAAGCCGGGCCCTGGGCTATAATGATGCCTACGATTCACTGGGCGGCACTATTTCCAACAGGAGTAAAAACCTCTGGATTAAAGTCCGACAATATGAAGATGAATACTCAACCTTTGTACAACCTGATTATCAATATGAAATCATGGAACAGGAATACTTTCAACCTACATCTCCTGCCGGCGCCGATATGCAGGATCTTCGTGATACCATGCATAAACGCGGCTGGACCTATTTTATCATAAACGGACGGATGCTGGGGGAAAGACTTACCGGCAAGGGACGGATACCATTTACGTATTCGGCTTGGAAGGAGAAACGTCCGTGGCTTCGATTACAAGTGGGCAACCGATTGGAAATCGTGGATGGCGCCCGCGGAGCTTATATTCTCAACCATCAGGGGGATATTACTGCGGCCTTTCCCGCAGAAAGCTTTTTCAAAAGCTTGCTCCGGCCCTGGATGGGCCTCCATACGATTGATTCCATCCGCCGCGAAGCGGCCCGGCAGGAGATGGGATTTATTACTCAACAGAAAAACCATACCAAGGCGATCGTGGAAATCGATTACTCAAGGGGAAAACTTATTTATTCCATTGACTTGGATAAAGACTTAATTGACACCATTACTCTCACCGGCGAGGTGGAGGGAGAGATTGAACTGAAATTTTTAGATGACTGCGATCGGCTTGGTTCGGAATTCAGGGAGTCCCAGATTGACCGCTATGCCGAAAAAAAGGACAGCGAGGGATGGCTGTGGTTAATGTTTTAGTTCTGGTTATAAGGAGGGATTCTCTTCGATTATACCGTGCTGTCTCGAGGAAAACTCCAGGTCCATAACACCCTCGAGAAAGCACGGTAATTTTTAAATTGCGAAGATATCTTCCAAGTGTAACCTCCTGTACCCCCCTGCCATCACGCCCCGATACTAAGGATATTGTTGTTCCGAATGTGACTAAAATCCATAGTGATTTACATAAATACAACCTGATAGGTTTCTGCGTCATTGTAAGTAAATAGTAATAAACTCGACAGTACTGAAATTACTCGTATGGCAATAATTTATAATATTTCCCGCCTGTAACATTCATCCTGAAAAAGGACATAATCACTCCGTTTTTGTTACTTATTTATTTACAACAACTTAAGAGCTTCTCAGGGTCTGTTCCCCTATGCGTAAGGGTACTTAAAATATAAATGCATACACTACGGGTAAAACCTTGTGTCCGAGAACAAAAATGGACCTATAATATCATTAATAGTTACTTTTTTTCGGAAATGTCTTTCTTATCCTTGTAGTATCAACGACTTAATGGACAACCCTGAAAACTCCTTCACCCGGACAGGTATAAAATGCCGAATAAAAAAAGTGAAAAAACAGGCCAAATCGTGTATAATAGGGATATTACAGGAAAGGAGAGTGAGAAGGAGAAGGAATGACAAATAAAACGCACCGGGTTATCACTGCGGTCATTCTGACCATCTGTCTTTTCGCCTGTTCCTGGTTACAGGCACAGACCGGAATTATATATCATGTCGACACCTATCGGGGAAATGATAACTTTAACGGTCTGACTCACGAATCCGCCTTTGAAACCATCCAGAAAGGGATAGAAATTGCCAATACCGGCGATATGATCCTGGTCTGGCCTGGTACCTATTCTGAAGATATTGATTTTATGGGTAAAGAAATAACCGTCAAGAGCGCTGCCGATGCCGCTAAATTAATGTCACCAGGTGGTACGGCCGTCTCGTTTCATGGCTCGGAGCAGCAAGAGAGTATTCTGGAAAACTTCGTTATTATGGATAGCTTTATCGGAATTCATGCCATCGGCACTAACCCCACCATCAACCATGTAACCGTGGTCAATAACGATTATGGAATTCTGGCCGACACTGGCGCCAATCCCACTATCACCAACAGCATCTTCTGGAATAACTCCCAGGCCGATCTTGTCGAATGCGAGGCCGACTTCAGCTGGGTGGAAAGTCAGATTATGGATACCTTCCTCGGACTCACCGCCTACTGGCGCTTTGAAGAGGGCGACGGTTCTGTCACTATTGATCATTCTACCAATAATCTCACCGCCATACTCCACCCGTCCGCAGCCGACGGCCCCGAATGGACGCCAGGCCTGATCGGAAATGCCTTGAGATTCGACGGGGAAGATGATTATGTCGAAGTGGCCCCGGAACCGGTACTGAATGTCTCCTTTATTACCATGACCGCCTGGATCAAAATCAATTCTTTTAGTTCTGAAGATATGTATGTAGTGAATCGCCAGATGACGCAATCCGATACCTTCTCCTTATACGCCCGGGAATCAGATAATCGCTGGGTGGCCCGGGTCAGACTCAACGGGGAGGAATCAACCGATGTCGCCGTCGCTTCCAACGACCCCATATCCAGTGAATGGACCCATCTGGCAGCCACTTACGACGGGGCCGCTTTGAAAATGTACCTCAACGGAATTCAACAGCAGGAAATAGTGTACCATCCCGGCATTATCGATCCGGATTATCCCGGAATTCTGCGCATTGGCGGTCACCCGGAGTATGACTTCAATAATAATTTCAATGGCTTGATTGATGAAGTGTTGATTTATAATCGTGCTCTCCAGGCACAGGAAATAAACCAACTCTTTGTCACGGGAGCAGCCGGTTATGGACTGGCTGATCCAATATTTGCCGATCCTCTCTCCTACGACTTCCACCTCAAATCACAGGCCGGACGATTCTACCCTCAGGATCCCTCAGACCCGAATATGTTTGGTGAACTGGATGGCTTGTGGGCCATGGATCTTATCAACAGCCCCTGCCTCGATGCCGGCGATCCCATCGTAGTACCCACCCAGGAACGGATGCCCAACGGAGGCAGGGTGAACCAGGGCGCCTATGCTAATACCGATTATGCCAGTATGAGCCCCTGGCCCTTAATCGCCGATCTCAACAAAAACGGTATCATTGATTTACAGGATTTCTTTATCCTCTCATCACAGTGGCTCACGGCGCTGCCCTGGGCCTGGAACCCCTGATCACCCCCCTTTCTTTTAACTATATGAGCATCATTTCTCGCAAAAACCAAAAATGATGATCCGAATGGTAAGTTCTTAATCCAACCAAAATTGTTCTGAAATAATAAGTATTTGGATAATATTTATCCAACCTGCCGCTAAATCAGATAAAAAAATTAAAATAAATTTGACAAGGACTCATTATCGTGATACATATTATATAGAGGGCGCATAATATATCGCCACATCATAAAATTTCAAATATGTACCATGGCAGGCACCTAAGAAATGGCTTTAAGACGAACATTCCCGGGATTCACTCTGGTTGAACTCATGGTTGTAATTGCCATTACCGGCCTGTTAATGGGATTCCTTTTACCCGCCTTGACGGCAGCACGCCAAAAAGCTCAAACATTCCTGAATCAAAATAATATGAAGCAAATGTCCCTGGCCGTAACCTTTTATAGTGAAGATAACCGCGGCTATATGCCGCCATCTCAGGCCCTGATCGACCGAGCCTATAAAAACTGGCATGATGCCCGCCTAATCTTCAGCTATTATGAAGGGGCCGGAAATATCCGCTCCATATTTGAGCGACTGAAATCCTATAGTGAAAATATTGAAAACTGGTTTTGTCCTCATGCCCCGACGTTTCCTTCTTTCGCAAATGATATCTGGGATTCCACCCATGATCCCAATACTCCCGATATCGCTTACGGCCATTACGCTTTTTTGTGGGGAGGTTATACCGCCTGCAATTTAAATACCGGCGGTCTTTTTAAAGGCCCCACCCGGATAGATGCCCGCCGGTTTGCCGAAAGTAATATTCTCGTCTGTGACTATGCCGGGCTGGGAAACTGGCAATGGGTGCCGGGCTATGAATATACAGAGCAGGGTGTTATCTTCGCCAGTTGTAACAACTTTACCAACGCCAACAACAAAAGGGAACAATCACCTCCCCCTTATCCATCCCTGTGGACTGTTCGCTGTGATGCCTTATATAACTATAGCGACTGCCCCAATATCGATTTAAATGCCGTTCTTAAAGACGGGTCTGTGCAAAAATACCACCTGGCAGATACTCTCCCCGCCATGCGTTTTAACGGGCGTAGTGCTGACCCCTGGTTTGGAATTTATTTCCTGCCGAACAACTAAATCCCGTCTTAATCGAAACCGATCGGGTATTGACCGATCAGGGATTCATCACCAGTGCCCTGAGAAAACATTCGACAATACCGCGATTTATCGGATTATCCATATCTCGCTCAGGATGCCATTGAACCGCTAAAAGGAAGGGATAATCAGGTCGCTCGATAGCCTCCACCACCCCGTCATCAGCAACGGCCGCCGCTAATAACGATTCGCCCAGACTATTCACTCCCTGATGATGACAACTGCCTACGACCATCTCCTCTTTCATAAACACCTCATAAAGCCGGCTGTATTTGTCCAGTCTGACCTTATGCTCGGTCGTTCTGCCTTCACCACCATGGTCAACCAGACCGGGTGATTCAGGTAAATGCTGATACAGACTGCCGCCGTGTGCTACATTAATCATCTGGATGCCCAGGCATATACCCATAATGGGCAAGCGTCTCTTCTGGGCCGCCTCGTAGAGCTTGAACTCAAATATCTGACGACGAGGATGTACCAGGCGAGCCTGGGGATGCTTTTGTTCCTGCCATAAAACGGGAGTCAGATCCAGTCCGCCGGTAAAAAGAACGCCATCCAGCCGGTCAAGCTGCCCGTTGAGACATTCGGCATCTTCTGTAAGTGCCACGGGAACAGCTATGGCTCCGGAATCGAATAAAAAATCCAGATAGGTACTGTCCAGGTAAGCCCGGTCAACGCCACTCGATTCCTGGCTGTAATTCATACTGACCCCAACGCAGGGTTTCATCTTATTCCTGAACACTTTATTTCAACCTGGATATCGTTAATACATCCTGCATGCGTCGATTATTCGCTGATATATAGGTAACCTGTATCACAATTCTTTTCAGGCTATCATCTGTTTCCGGCAGTTCTAAATAAAAACGATAATTACGGGTAGTGGAATCCCAATACTCCTGGTTGCTTTTAATTGCCGTCAGTTCAAATGTCTGGACACCATGAACATCAAAACGACGTCCCCGGGGATCAGACATGGCCGGCTGATACTGATACAACTCAAAACGGAAATTACCCAGGGCTTTAATCGGGTCGCCAAACTGATCTTTTAAAGACACATACGCCTCCAGGCAATCCGCTCCGTTGCTCTCAGGTGCCGGGATAAATCGTGTAAACGAAGGATGTAAATTCACCAGCGCAGGATAAAAATCAGACGTAACTCTTTTACCCGGACTGAAATCCTGTTCCTGGCACCCTCCCCAAAATACCATCATGGCCCCAACTAATACCGATAGCGTCCTGCCAAACATACTTGAATGTCCTTATTCATATCATTTTAAAAACTTTGTGCCTTGGTGCCTGTCTCACCTTGTGCCTGCCAGTTATGACGCCAGCGTCAAAAACGCTGCGAACGTTTGTTTCTGGATTATAAACAGCGGTTTTATTTGCCAATATCCACTTTTGACGGCAGCATCAGTTATATATTCTTTAACATATGTCCCATCTTGTCGCGCTTGGTCTTCATGTAACGTCGATTATGCTCATGGGCGGGAATCTCCAGGGGTATCTGCTCCACAATGGAAATCCCATACATCTGTAATCGATTGGTCTTAACCGGATTGTTGGTCATAATCGATATCTTATGCAGACCCAGATCACGGCAAATCTGGGCGCCAATACCATAGTCCCTTTTATCCGCCTTGTAACCCAGCCATTCGTTGGCCTGAACCGTATCCATTCCCACATCCTGTAAATGATAGGCCTTGAGCTTGGCCGCCAGTCCGATGCCCCGTCCTTCCTGTCGAAGGTAAATGATCGCGCCCCGGCCCGCCTGCTCGATCCGCCGCATGGCCTCATGCAACTGAGTGCCGCAGTCGCATCGCCGGGAATGAAAAATATCTCCGGTCAAACATTCACTATGGACTCTCACGAGCACGGTATCTTCCTGCTCAATCACCTTGCCGTCCGGTCCAATGCGCCCTATATCACCTTTACATAAAGCCAGGTGCGTGTTGTTATCCACTGCTGTTTCGTAACCGATCAAATGAAACGTACCACAATCAGTCGGTAAATCAATAAATTCAAATCGCCGGACCAGCGTTTCTCGCCTCATCCGATATTCGACCAGCGCCTCAATAGTGGCCATTTTAAGATTATGGATCTTACAAAATTCCATCAACTCCGGTACCCGCGCCATGGTGCCGTCGGGATTCATTATTTCACATATGACTCCCATGGGTCTGAAACCTGCCAGTCGTGCCAGATCCACGGCGCCCTCTGTCTGACCGGCTCTCACCAGCACCCCGCCTTCACGCGCACGCAGCGGAAAAATATGGCCAGGGCGAACCAGATCCTCCGCCCGGCAATCTTCCCGACTCACCTGCAGAATCGTAGTAGCCCGATCGCTCGCCGATATTCCGGTGGTTACTCCGTCCCGCGCGTCAATCGTAACCGTAAACGCCGTCTGGAGCGGAGCCGTATTATTGACTGTTTGAGCATGGAGATGTAAGCGATCACAAACTTCACCGGTCAGGGGCATGCATATCATACCACGACCATGCATGGCCATAAAATTAATGATTTCCGGGGTAACCTTTTCAGCGGCGCAAACCAGATCACCCTCATTTTCACGATTCTCATCATCCACCAGCACAATCATTTTGCCGGCCTGTAAATCCTCCAGTATCTCCGGTATAGAGCTGAAATCCATCCAATCCTCTCGATCTATATTATTACATCTTATTCTACAAACACTTACACCGGTCACAAAAACAAACGGCTAATATATTATAGCCGCTTACCCAATCTTTTGCACAAAAAAATTGGTTATGTTTTATGATTATTTGCCCGCCGTACAGCTTCGTACTCGTTCACATATCGAGTGCCGTTACGGGTATAGATAATCACGGTAATAACGCCCATCACGGTCATCGTCCACCAGAGAAATTTTACGACATACGGATACCAGGCAACCAGTTCCGTCGCTTCCGGCGAAATCAGGATCGCCAAAACTGTAACCAGTTGCATCGCCGTGCTGGTCTTGCCTGCCAATACCGGCACAATCTTCATCTCTGAAGTGATCATATAAATAATAAAAAATCCCATGATGGTGTACAAATCTTTTCCAATAATGACCACCACCACCACATCCGGAAGCCTCATGCCGGGTACCGCAGTCTTATCACCGGCCAGCAGCAGGGTACTGCAGATAATCAACAGCTTATCCGCCAGCGGATCCAGAAATGCACCCAGTTGTGTAACCTCTTTGGTACGCCGAGCCAGCCAGCCATCCAGCCCGTCACTAACTGCCATTACCAAAAAAATAACTATGGCGACATACCGGATCCAGGGCATATAAGCCGGATCGTTGACATGCAGCATCGCCATCACAAACGGACCCGTCAGTAATATCCGCGCCAATGTGATCCGATTAGGCCATGACAATCGAAGCTTCGTCATATATCACTATAAAAAAAGAGTTAATCTATCCCATCAGTCCCGTTGAAGGGACGACTGATAAAACATCATAATAAATCCATATATATAAATATCATAAAACTATTTTTGATATGTAAGACCCTCTCACCATAACTATTTAATCATATTCAAAAAATCAACGGCTTCCATAGTCTCGACTCCAAGCTCTTGGGCCTTGGCGAGTTTGCTTCCGGCATTTTCACCATAAACAACCAGGTCGGTTTTTTTGCTGACACTACCGATGGGTTTGCCGCCCTGAGAGCGTATTAATTCTTCCATCCCGCTGCGCGTATATCCTTCCACGCTGCCGGTAACAACAACGGTTTTCCCGCTTAACATGCCTTCTGTTTTTTCTGCCGGTTCAGGCCCCGGCATGGTAAGGCCCATGTCGATTAGCTCTTCAACCACCTTGCGCGTAGGGTGATCATGAAAAAATGTATAAATACTATCCGCCATTACTGGTCCAATCTCATCAACCTGTTCCAGCCGCTCCGGCTCCGCTTCCAGCAGGGCCTGAATACTGCCAAATTCTTCAGCCAACACCTGCGCCGCCCGGTTACCCACATGATTTATCCCCAGAGCCGCCAACACCCGGGCCAGAGGCCGATCTTTACTGGCTGCAATCGCTTCTATTACATTTTCCGCGGATTTGTCACCCATACGTTCTAAAGCGGCCACTGTTTCTTTTTCCAGACGATACACATCAGTAAAATTCCGTACTAACTGTTTATCCACCAATTGTTCAATTAATGCCTTTCCCAATCCCTCAATATCCATCTGGTTCCGACCGGCAAAATGCTTCAGCCGTTCCACCAACTGAGCCGGACACCCTGGATTCCCGCAGCGAACCGCCACGGTGTTTTCATCTTTGCTGACCTGACTGCCACAAACCGGACATTTTTTCGGGACCGCCAGAGGCCGACTGCCCGGCGGCCGCTTTTCCTTTATCACTTCCACTATCTGGGGAATGATCTCACCCGCCTTTTCCACCAGAACGCTGTCCCCTTCACGTACATCATTGCGCTGTACCTCATCGAAATTATGCAGACTGGCCCGGCTCACCGTAGTGCCGGCCAGAAATACCGGCTTTAAGTTCGCCACCGGCGTCAAAGCCCCGGTCTTACCCACCTGCACCGTAATACTTTCCACCACGGTTTCCGCCCGTTCGGCCGCAAATTTATACGCAATACACCACCGGGGCGCCCGGCTGGTTTGTCCCAGTTTGCGCTGCTGCGCGAAACTATCGACTTTCACCACCATACCGTCAATCTGAAAATCCAGCTCATGACGGCGTGCCTCCCACCGATTACATATCTCAATGACTTCTTCTATATTGGAGGCTGTCTCATAGTCCGGATTAACCGGTATGGACATCTGTTTTAATTTCTCCAATACCTCCGCATGAGTATCGGCAAAATCTCCCGGTACCACCTGCCCCAAAGCATAACCTAAAAATTGCAGCTTCCGCTTTGCTACTATCCGGCTGTCCAGCAGTTTAAGTGAGCCGGCCGTGGCGTTACGCGGATTCGCAAAAACATTTTCGCCGTTCTCCTGACGCTCCTGGTTTATCCGGACAAATTCCTTATTGGGCATAAACACCTCACCCCGAATCTCCAGCACCTCAGGAACAGCTATCCCGGATTCGTTGAACAGGACTCCCTTACTCGACACATCTGACTTTACACGAAGACGCAGAGGTACGGATGCTATAGTACGAACATTGGCGGTCACGTCATCCCCGCTTTGACCGTCGCCCCGCGTGGCCGCCAGCACCAGATCTCCCCGCTCGTAACGAATCGACATGGATACGCCGTCGATCTTACTCTCCACCACATAACGAGGTTCCTCATCCACCAGTTTTTTCCGAACCCGCTGATCAAACTGCCGCAATTCTTCAGCCGAATACGTATTATCCATACTCAGCATCGGCCGGGCATGACGCACCGTGTTAAAACCCTCCAGAGGCTTACCTCCCACCCGCTGGGTGGGCGAATCCGCCCGAACCAACTCCGGATGCTCGGCTTCCAGACGCTTCAACTCCGTAAAAAGCCGATCATACTCCTGATCACTGATCTCCGGCTCATTCAATACATAATAAAGATGATCATGCCGACGAATCTCTTCACGAACCCGCTCTATTCTTTCTTCAACAGAACTGCCCATACATAGTCCATCCTAATACATATGTATTGTATCCCCTCCAATCCCTCTATTACTATCTTTCATCAAATTTTACAGCCGCACCCTCTAGGGTTAAGTTGCCCACATACCTCTCACAACTCACAACTCATTACTTCTGATACTCCACCGGGATCATACACATTATTTTGGCCGGGCCTTTATCGGATAAATTTCTAAACTGATGCTTCTCACCCGGCATCACCATCACCACATCGCCCGGCTTGATGGGTATCTGCCCATCCTCGCTTACCAGGCCAATATCACCCTGTAAGACCATCACCTGATGTTCAAACGGATGTCGATGAAAAGGTGTATGCCCGCTTTTATCCAGCTCAAAAATCCGCATGGCAAACGTCGGCGATCCGTCCTTCGGGCCAAAGAGAACCCGTATCTTGACATCTTTCGCCCCTTCCATCTCCACCGGCACTGCCGCCACATCATCAATCTTCTTTATTAACATAATTACTCTTCCAATACTCTAATCAATACTAAATGATATAATGTCCTTTATCTCCTCAACTCCGCATCTTCTACACGTTACCAAAAACCCAGTGCCGGTTCGTCAATTCATAATCAATCAATTCCTCATCCGAAAAATACAGGTTTATCTCGGCCTCGGCCGACTCCGGACTGTCGCTGCCATGCACCAGATTAAAACGGCTCGACAAGCCAAAATCACCCCGGATGGTTCCGGGCTCAGCATCAAATCCAAAAGTCGTGCCCATCAGTTTGCGCGCAATGGCAATCGCGCCCTTGGCCTGTAATACCATAACCAGCACAGGCCCGCTGATAATATAATTCACCGTTGGCTCAAAAAAATCCTTACCTTTATGCGCCGCGTAATGACGTTCTGCCAGTTCACGCGATATCTGCATGAATTTCGCTCCCACAATCTGCAGCCCTTTTTGCTCAAAACGGCTGATGATAGCCCCCATCAACTGACGCTGCACAGCATCCGGCTTCAGGATAATTAACGTTCGTTCCACTGTCTCAATACTCCTTATAATTACAAACCAGGCGATATACTACCAGTCATATTGATATGGTCTGTCAATAATTCATCACGACCGGCCCTTTTATCTAAAAAACGTAATGTACTATCTATCAACAAGTTAAGATGTCTCAAAATTATCCAGAACATTATAATGAACCCCCATCGTTTCGTCAACCTTAATAGAAATCCGGCACAAACAATGTATTCTGATTCTTATAATGATGGGCATAATTTATTATGTAGAGCCGGTTTTTTAATTGCAATTAAGTGTCATCCTGCTTATAATATCCTATTATAAAACTAAGGGATATTGACTATAACATTTAGATATGCAATGTATGGAGTGCTGGGGCAAGCCTTTTTCAGTCAGCATGACAGGAGGATTATACTGTAACCATCTGTTAATCTTAAGGTTACATAATCAATAAACGTGAAATAAAACAGTTTTTAGTCAAGACCGCTTATTACATTATCAGGATTGGAGGACAAATCATGCCATCGGTTGGTAAAACAGGGAAACTTTTCATAGCGTTGGTATCACTAGTAATCTCACCATTAGTATCAGCAGACATGCTGGAAATCATGCCCTTTGAGGATTTTGAACCCGCCGGTGAAATCGGCGGGCCGTTTACTCCCTCTTTCAAAGAGTATGAACTTACGAATATCAGTATGAACCAGCTCTTTTGGGGAGTTGACTGGGGGGAAAACTGGCTGGAGGTTAATCCGGAATGGGGACCTTTAGATCCAAACGAATCGGTGGTGGTGAGCGTCAGTTTAACATCCACCGCGGATACTTTACCCGCAGACGTCTATAACGACACCCTTCTCTTTAGCGTGATCGGCCAGACGGAAAACCACACACGAAATGTTACCCTGACCGTGATTGCGCCCGAAGGAATTTTAGAAGTAACTCCCCTGGATGATTTCGAACCGAGCGGCGAGCCGGGTGGGCCCTTCACCCCGGCCTCTAAAGAATATACGCTCACCAATACGGGGGACACCTCATTAACCTGGGGCACGGCCCAAACAGAATCCTGGCTGGACCTGGATCAGGAATGGGGGGAATTAATGCCTTTGGAATCGGTAATAGTTACCGCCAGCCTGAATGCCTCCGCGGACCTTTTAGAAGAAGGGATCTATACCGACACCATAACCTTTACCAACATAACCGGCTCACAGGACGATCAAACACGCGGCGTCACCTTAACCATCGAACGCCTGGGCTGGATATGGGTCAGTCCCGAAGAATATACCCTTGAACTGACCGAAGGCACTCAGCTAACCGAATCCCTGACCATTGGCAATGATAATCCCGGAACCGAAGATATCCACTATTCCATTCGAACCCAACAGCGCAGCAGTGCCTCTCAATCCAGGGGGACAGAGTCCTCTCAGAATAATACTATTTTTCCGGCGCATGATTTCACCCAGTTAACGGATACCCCTTATCAAGCCGGTGAACTGATTGTCCGGTTTGCCCCCAAGCAAGATAAATCACTGCCCACCCTGGCCGAAAAGGAACTGATTTTAAACACCCTTGGGGGGGCTACCCTGAAACATGAATATACCCTGGTCCCCGGCCTCAGTGTCATCACCCTGCCGGCCGGCATGTCCGTGGCGGACGCCCTGGAAACCTATAATCAAACCGACGGCATACTCTATGCCGAACCCAATTATAGAGTGTATGCCCTGGCGACCTTTCCCAATGATACCCGGTTTAACGATTTATGGGGAATGCACAATACCGGCCAGAGCGGGGGCACACCCGATGCCGATATCGATGCGCCGGAAGCCTGGGACATCGCTACCGGCTCCGACGAGATCATTGTGGCCGTGATCGATACCGGCGTGGATTACAACCATGTGGATCTGGCCGGCAACATGTGGACCAATCCCGGCGAGATCCCCGGCAACGGCCAGGATGACGATGGCAACGGCTATATCGATGATATCTACGGCTATGATTTCGACCATTACGATCCTGATCCCATGGATGACCGGTATCATGGCACCCACTGTGCCGGCACGATAGCCGGGATCGCCAATAACAGCGAAGGAGTAGCCGGCGTCTGCTGGAATACCCGGATCATGGCCCTGAAATTCCTGGATTCCAGCGGGGGCGGCTGGTCAGAAGATGCCATTAAGTGCGTGGAATACGCCACCCTCATGGGCGCCCATGTGATGAGCAATTCCTGGGGTGGCGGCAGCTACAATCAGGGCCTCAAAGATGTCATCGACGCCGCCGGCGCGGCCGGTATGCTGTTTGTGGCGGCCGCCGGCAATGATTATGGCGGCAATAATGATCTATATCCCCATTATCCCTCCAGTTATACCTCAGAAAACATTATTGCGGTGCTGGCGACCAATGATAATGATAATATGGCCAACTTTTCCAACTATGGACCCACGTCTGTGGATATCGGGGCTCCGGGAGACGATATTCTCAGTTGCGACCTGGGCGGCGGTTATCGCTATCTCGACGGCACATCCATGGCCACCCCCCATGTCACCGGCGCCTGTGCCCTCCTGTGGTCTGTCAATCCGAGCCTGTCATATATGGAAGTAAAAGATATTCTTCTGCGGACGGTGGACCCGACGCTACCGGGAAAATGTGTCTCGGAAGGCCGTTTGAATCTTTATAATGCTATCCTGGAAACCAATGTGCCCTGGATTATCGTGGACCCGGAAGAAGGCACTGTCCCGCCCCAGGACAGCGACATGGTCAGTGTCACCTTTGATGCCGGCCAATTGACACCCGGCTTCTACGAAGCCGATATCATGGTTTTATCCGATGATCCCTTTAAACCGACCGTGATTATTCCCGTAACCCTGACTGTCGTACCGGACAACTTATCCGTGAGTCCGGAAACTCACCTGGTTTCAGAAGGCACCCAGGGCGGGCCCTTCCTGCCGGCATGTATGGATTATACCCTCAGTAATATCGGTACCGAATCGCTCAACTGGACATCCTCCCACACGGCCGACTGGATTACGGTCTCTCCTGAGTCAGGTCTGCTGGCTCCTGATGATTCCATCATCATGACTGTCTGCATCGATCCGAACGCCAATATACTCGAACCGGATATCTACACCACGGAGGTGACCATCCAGAACAACGACAGCGGCAGCATTAATAACCGCCAGGTCACTCTGACGGTGAATCCGCCGGATCTCTTTACCGAATCATTTGATGATAACGATAACGATCTGGAAAACACCATGTTGACCTTCCGGCCGGATGGCTCCACCGCTTATTATATCGCCTGCCGCAATACCGCATCGAATTTTCAGGTCGATCCCAATCAGGGAACTCCCGTAGCCCTGGGCGATGATGATTATGCCGAAATAATTCTCGGCGCAGACGCGGAAATCTCTTTTTACGGTCAACACTACGACCGCTTCTATATCGGCTCCAACGGCTATCTTACCTTTGGCCAGGGAGACACGCAGTATTATGACTCTCTGGATAATCACTTTTCTCTGCCGCGTATCTCCGCCTTATTTACTGACCTGACCCCTGTCAATAACCAGAGTATATTCTGGCAGCAACAAGATGACCGGGTGGTCATATCGTTTATTGAAGTGCCTGTATACGGCGATAAAAATCTAAAAAACAGCTTCCAGATAGAGATATTCTTTACGGATGAAACCGTCCGTATCACCTGGCTGGACCTGGCCGCTCCGGAAGGCATCGCCGGTCTTTCGAAGGGTGACGATCTGCCCGGCATCTTCTTCGAAAGCAACCTCAGTGATTATCTGCCCTGCTGTTCCTGTGGTGACTTCAACGGGAATACTCTCGTAAATCTGGATGACCTGGGCTGGCTGTCCGCATCCTGGTTGACAGAAAATTGCCAGAATCCCCACTGGTGCAGCCGTACGGATATGGATCGTAATCATATTACCGATATAGGTGATTTCCTTGTATTTGCGAATAACTGGCTTGGGAGAGCTGAAGCTGATTTAAACTGGACCCCGCCGGATTGGATGGTTAAATGGACGGATGGCAATATGCGACCCTGCTTATCCAGCGACAGATTGACTATGTATTATTATCGAGTTAAGGATGGAATTAAAGAAATTGTTACCGCCTACCGTAATCAACCAAGCGGCCCCTTTATTCATGAAGTAGTCAATACCGAACTGGGTGAGGCTTTAACTCCCTGGGTTAGTGAGGATGGTTTACGAATGTACTTCAGTCAGGTTAATTCAAGCACTGATATTGAAATCAAGATGGCCCAGCGGGCCACCTATAATGACCCCTGGATTATTACCAGAACATTTCCCAATCTCAATTATCCCGGTTATAAAGATGTGACGGCTTCTCTTACTTCAGACGAACTAACCATATTCTTTAGCAGTACTCGGCCAGGCACACCATACGGATGGTGTTTCTGGCAGGCAACTAGATCTTCTACTACAGAAGACTTCTCTAATGTCATCCCTGTGGATGAATTACACAATATCTTGGATTTGCCGGGCGGTCCTTTTCTTATGCCTAATGGATTAACCCTGTATTTTGCATCAGGCGATGACTTACATAAAGCAACACGTGCCTCAATAAACGAACCTTTTGACTTCTTTACTAAATTGAACGGGATCGAGCACATCCCCGACGGGTATGATCTCCACCCATATGTAACACCAGATGAAAAAACGTTGTATTTCTATCGAACCTGGGGTAGCGATTATCCGGAAAGAAAAGGTATATGGTCCACTCATCTAAAACCAGAACCACAAACCTCCTGGAGCGAACCTACTCTGCTGATCGACTGGCCTATAGGCACGCCTCAGCCTCATCTCAGCAGCGACCAGTTGACTATGTACTACAGCCGCCAAAACACTAACAACGGTCCCTGGGAAATGGTCGAGGCCCATCGATCCGTACCCTATGGACCCTTTACCTCCGAAACCATTATCACGGAACTACCCGGAGCCTTTAGTCCATGGGTATCGCCAGATCAGCTTCGTATGTACTATAATATCTTTGAAAATGACGAGTTATTCCTTAGATTGGCGGAACGAGCTTCCATGTCCCAGCCCTGGACCCCTGTAAGAAACCTTTCCGAACTGCAAATTGCCGACTACAATATACATAATTTATCGCTCACCGAAGATGAACTAAGAGTGTACTGGACGGTGGATCATCCCGATCCCTCGCCTCCCTACCTCAACAGCAAAATATATGAAGCTTCTCGGCTCTCACGTGAAGAAACCTTTACTAATATCAGGGAACTCAGTGAATTAAATTCAGATATCGGTATGGCCAACGGCTGCGCCGATCCTTATGTCCTGCCTGATGGATTAACAATTTACTATTGCTATCTTACCGGTCTGGTCAAGGCCTCCCGGTCCTCTCTGACAGAGCCGTTTGGCAATATCGAAACCTTAACAGATATCAATATCCAGGGGTATTTAAATTTTCACCCCTTTGTCACGCCCGATGAAAAAACCATCTATTTCTACAGCAACCATGAAGAGGAGGGTAAAGGTATTTGGGTATCACACTGGGAAAATACCAGTGCTCAGGAATGCGTACCCCGATAAAATAGTTTCGAGACATGACAAAATAAAAGCCTGATTATTCCCACTCGATGGTGGCCGGCGGCTTGCTCGAGATGTCATAGACCACCCGGTTGATCCCGCGCACTTCGTTGATAATACGGCTGGAAATACGGCCCAATACCTCGTAAGGAATATGAACCCAGTCAGCCGTCATGAAATCCTGCGTCTGCACCGCTCGCACCGCAACTACATGCTGATTTTCATAACTGCGGTCATCACCCATCACTCCCACGGAACTGATAGGCAGCAGAACCGTTAGCGCCTGGGCAATCCCCCGATACAACCCCGCCGCCCTAATCTCCTCCAGCATAATCTCATCCGCATCACGCAGAATATCCAGACGCTCCCGCGTAACATCCCCCACTACCCGGACCGCCAGACCCGGACCCGGAAATGGATGGCGCCATACCAGCGCTTCCGGCAGCCCCAGATGTTCGCCCAAAAGACGCACCTCATCCTTAAATAAATCCCGCAACGGCTCCACTAATTCAAAGCCCAGTTTTTCCGGTAGTCCTCCGACATTGTGGTGTAATTTGATATTGGCCGCCGGATTACCGTCCTTGTGGCCCGACTCGATGACGTCGGGGTAGAGGGTTCCCTGGGCGAGAAACTTGACGTCGGCGATACGATCAGCTTCATGGGTAAAAGCTTCGATGAACTCGTGCCCGATGATGGTTCGCTTTTGCTGAGGATCTGTAACCCCGGCCAGCCGAGTGAGGAACCGCTCGGACCAATCCACCACGCGCAGGTCAAGCTGAAAGTGATCTCTAAAGGTTGACTCGACATGGTCTCGTTCTCCTTTCCGTAAAAGCCCGTTATCCACGAAAATGCAGACTAACTGTTCTCCAATCGCACGGTGCAGCAGCGCCGCCGTCACCGAGGAATCCACCCCGCCGCTGAGTCCGCAGATAACCGTGGCATCTCCTACCTGACTCTTAATCTTCTCACAGGCCTGCTCAATAAAATTGCCCATCTGCCAGTCACCCCGGCACTGACAAATCTCATATAAAAAATTCTGAAATATCTGGCTCCCGCACGGCGTATGCGTCACTTCCGGATGAAACTGTACTCCGTAAAACGGCACTTTATTATGACGCACCGCCGCATAAGGGCAGGTCGGCGTTTCACCCAGAGAGATAAAATCATCCGAAAGCTCTCTAACCTGGTCACCATGGCTCATCCACACCGTCTTCTCACCCGCCAAATGCGATAACAACCCATCGCTTTCCGTCAGGCGTAACCGGGTGGAACCATATTCTCTGGCATGTGCCATACCAATCTTACCTCCAAGCAACTCACAGCCAATCTGCATCCCATAGCAAATACCCAATACCGGCACACCCAGCGTAAACAGGTCAGGATCGCAACGGGGAGAACCCTCCGCATACACACTGGCCGGACCCCCGCTGAGAATCAGACCCTTCAGATTCAGCTTCTTCAACTCCGCGCAGCTTATATCATGCCGGCATAACCGACTGAAAACCTTATGCTCACGAACCCGCCGCGCAATCAACTGACCATACTGACTGCCAAAATCAAGTATCGCTATCGTCTCTTCCAATTCTGTATTCCTCGTAGCCCCATAGGCCTTGCCTTGCCAGGGGGAACATCTTACAATAAAACTGACTCTGACTTTCCTCTTAGTCCCGAAGGGACAACTGAATATATCTTAATAGTTACTTCTTGGGTATCCTGAACTCATAAACCGGCTGGTCCTCGACCGGGAAAATACTCCGATCGACTCCTTTCTCCCACGGGCATCTTTGCACCATGGATACCGGTAAAATGATTATATTGCCCACAAACTGCGCCGGACTGCTGAACACTGCAATAATATCGTCATATTTCCAGCTCCCGAATTCATCATCCACTCTGTCACGCTGTTCAAAATAATCCCGCAGGTAAACCGGATAATGCTCAAAACCGCCGTTGGGATAATAGACTATCTCTTCCGGCCAGCCTCGATGGGGTACATCCAAATCAAAACTCTCAACCCGGCCTGAATCTGCCTTCTCCCCACTCGAACAACTCTGTTCTTTGGTATCTGGTTTCGGATCTGTACAATCCATTTTCCCACAGCCGCTTACCATATAAATCATCGTCACTACTATAATTATTCTCACCATAATTCCAGCCTTCATAATAACCTGTCCTCTCTTCCAAGGTTTTCCTTATTTTAAAACCTTGCGCCTATGTGCCCCTGTGCCTTTGTGCCTTTTTCATATCACTGTTCCAATGACACCCCCAGCGTATAATTCGGCGCCTCATGCGTAATCGTGATATCATGCGGATGACTCTCGGTCACACTGGCCTGGGTCACCCGAATAAAACGGCTATCCTTGCGAAGCTGCTCTATGCTGCCGGTCCCGCAATATCCCATGCCGGCCTTGAGCCCGCCTACCAGTTGGTACACATATTCCGCCAGCGAACCCCGGTAAGGCACCCGGCCTTCTACCCCTTCCGGAACCAGCTTGCCCGCTTCTTTGGTCATCTGCCCGTAGCGAGCCCCGCCTCCATCCACCATGGCGCCCAGAGAGCCCATTCCCCGGTATTCCTTGAAACGCCGCCCCTTGTATATAACCAGCTTACCCGGCGATTCATCCAGACCCGCAAACAGCGAACCCAGCATCACACACGAGGCCCCCGCCGCTATCGCCTTGGTTATATCTCCGCTATGACGTATACCTCCATCAGCTATAACCGGAATACCGCACTCATCGCCAACCCGGGTACATTCCATGATCGCCGTTATCTGGGGCACACCCACCCCACTTACGACGCGAGTCGTACAAATAGCGCCAGGTCCAATCCCCACACGCACGGCATCCGCTCCGGCGTCGATAAGGTCTCGCGTCGCCTGGCCCGTTGCCACATTGCCCGCGATAATATCGATTTCCCATCTTTTACGGATCTCTTTGACTGTCTCGATAACATTCTGAGAATGCCCGTGTGCCGAATCAACCACTATCAAATCCACGTCCTTACTAATCAGCTTTTCCACTCTCTCAAAATCGTGTACCCCCACCGACGCTCCTACTCTCAGCCGACCCCGCTGGTCCCGGCTGGCACCGGGATACTGACTGAACTGCTCAATATCACGCATCGTAATCAACCCGGCCAGGGTCCCGTCATTGTTCACCAACAGAAGCTTCTCCACCTTATGCTTATTCAGTATCGCCTCGGCCTGTTCCAGGGTCGTATTCGGAGGGCCGGTCACCAGATTCCCGCCAGTCATCACCGATTCTATATTCTGCTCGTCATCCTCCAGAAACTTAAGGTCTCTCCGCGTCAGAATACCCACCAGTTTAGCATTACCATCAACAATCGGCACGCCCGATATGTTCTGTTCCCTCATCAGTTTATACGCGATACTCACCCGGTCCTTCGGACCTAATGTAACCGGATCTAGGATAACCCCGTTTTCGCTCCGCTTGACCTTATCCACCTCACGTATCTGGTCTTCAATCGTCAGATTCTTATGCACAATCCCGATCCCACCCTCCTGGGCCAGGGCAATCGCCAGCGACGATTCCGTCACCGTATCCATAGGCGAACTGACCAGTGGTATATTGATCGTTATAGTACGTGTCAGCCGGGTATTCGTCCTGGCATCACGCGGTAAAAAATTACTCCGGCCCGGCACCAGCAACACATCATCAAAGGTAATTCCCTCGCCAATAATCTTATTCTGCATCGCTTCCCTCGTAACTTACTGTTAAATAAGCAATTACACCATACGCCAGTCTTATGATTAATCCCTTATATTACCGAGGCGCCTCCCGTTCGTCAAGAGACAAATACAATCTGTTAAATTATTTATATACTCATCTCTTAATTACATAAAATTCTTCCGGAAACACTTGACAAAAACAGCCTCACCTCCATAAAGTCTTTTAAACTGTTATGTATTTTTTTTAACTATTAAACCAGATGCCGCCATCAAAAGTGTATATTGGTAATTAAAACTTTAGTTTTTAATTAAGAAACAACCGTTTGCAATACTTTTGACGCCGGTGTCATCAAACCAGGAGACAATTATGGCAAAACAACTGGAAGTCTATAAATGTGAAGTATGTGGTAATATCGTTGAGGTCCTTAACGGGGGTGCGGGGCAACTGGTATGCTGTAACCAACCTATGAGGCTTATGGAAGAAAATACCACCGACGCCGCTAAGGAAAAACATGTGCCGGTCATTGAAAAAACCGCTGCCGGGGTAAAGGTCAAGGTCGGCTCGGTCGCCCATCCCATGACCGCGGAACACTATATCCAGTGGATCGAAATCATCGCCGACGGCAAGGCCTATCGCCAGTTCCTCAAGCCCGGCGACGCACCGGAAGCCGAATTCGCCGTTCAGGCCAAATCCATCACGGCACGGGAATACTGTAATCTGCACGGCCTGTGGAAAGCCTAAAGGCCGTATTAAAACCTGTTACTACTTTGAGTTCGGATCATAATCCGTGCGCAAGCCGGGCTATGACCGTATCATCAATATGGAGAATTAAATATGATAAGCAAAAAAATGGAAAAGGCGATCAACACTCAAATGCAGCGGGAAATATATTCCGCCTCCTTATATCTGGCCATGAGCTCCTATTGCAGCGGACTGGACCTCAATGGCTTCGCCAACTGGTACCGGATCCAGGCCATGGAGGAGATGACCCACGCCATGAAATTTTACGACTACATCATCGAGCAAAGCGGCAAGGCTATAGTCCCGGCCGTCGAACAGCCGCCCCAGGAATTCGACTCACCTCAGGCCACCTTCGAAGGCGCCCTGGAACATGAAAAGAAGGTCACCGCCTGGATCAACGAACTGGTCGATATCGCCATCGCCGAAAAAGACCACGCCACTAATATCTTCCTCCAGTGGTACGTCACCGAACAGGTCGAAGAAGAAGCCCATGCCAACGAAATCCTCCAGAAAGTCAAGCGTATCGGCACGCAGGGCCCGGGCCTCTTTATGATCGACCAGCAACTCGCCCAGCGAGTCTTCACACCACCGGCCGCCCCCGCCGAATAAAAAATAAAAATTATCTCTGCCCATTTTTCATGGGGCGAATCACCTCGATTCGCCCCTACTTCCAGCATGCCGCTTGTTTCGCCTCCATAGATTGCGCCGGCATTATTATCTGCTATCTGTTTGTCAGTCCATCGGTGAAACCAGTCGGCAAATTTATCGAGCACTTCCAATGCCTGTTCCGAGCCGGCCATGATGTACATATCGTATAAACCCATTAATGTTTTATGAATGGTATATTGAGGCGACCAGATTGGCCTGCCGCGTGCCATAAGGTCGAAATATTTCTCGGGAATAGAACCGGCCCATTCTCCGCCGTTATATTCCTGACATTCGGCCAATTCTTTTACAATAAGGTCGGCTTTGGCTTTTATTTCCTTGTCGCTGGTCTGGGCATAAATACAGGCAGCCGCCGAAAGCCAGTGTCCTAAAAAGTGGCCGCGCAATTGATTAGACGGTGAGTCCCAGCCCCAATAGAAATCTTCATAATTTTTATCTCTGTTTAACATGATATTGCCGGCTCTGGTAATTCCTGCTTCAAAATAAAAGTTCTGCAGCAGTTTATTATTTTCCAGGCTCATTAAATATTTCCTGTTTAGCTCGTACCGCTGACGAAACAGGCTGTTTAAGAGCTTAACATTTTGGACCGGGACAGCTTTCAGTCTGGCATCGGGGTTCCGGGAAGACTTGTTTATAACGTTAACGCGCCGTTCCTGTTTTCCGGCATCGTCGATATGCACAACCTGAGCGAATAATCTGATCTGGATGATACAGATACAAATCGATATGAAATATACTTTCTTTTTCATGAATACATCCTTTCTGATTAAAACTTGACCTCCAATCTAATACTTTTTACCGGGCCTGTCAAAAAAATATTAGAAAGGATTAACAGGATACAAAGGATTGTTCGTCCTTTAAAAATCACCCCCGTGTACAACTGTCATCCCCGCGCAGAGTTCACCCCTGCGAAGGCAGGGGCGGGGATTCAGAAACCTCACCACCTACTCGAAACACGGCCCCTTATCCCTGACCATAAATCCAGTACTTATAACCGGGCAGGTCACATAAATTTATGATTTGGGGTGGGAGGACTTTGTATCATGTTCGGATATAAAGGCTTATGAAAGGAGGTCCGCATGGGAAGTTATCTCAATCAGGACTTTTCCAGATAAAACCTTGCAAGGAAAATGAAATTTGATAGTATAAGTACCATAGAGAATATCAAGTATTAGATTATAGCAAACGGTTTCTTTTAAAATAGGAATTCCAAGCCAGGAGATAACAATGATACGAAAAATACTAATGGTTGTTTGTATTTTAACAGCATATTTGCATCCCGGATGTCAGCGACAAATGAACCAGGCCGGCAATCCTGATTCCTTTGTGGAAGCAAACATTGATGGTCTTCTGGCGAAAATGACCCTTGAGGAAAAGGTCGGCCAGATGAGCCAGGTGAACAAAAACGGTGAGGATGGCCCCGCGGATATCGAAAATGAAGTCAGAAGTGGGAATATCGGTTCATTTCTCAATATTGCAGATGTCGACCTGCGCAATAAACTGCAGAAGATCGCTGTGGAGGAAAGTCGGCTGGGTATCCCCTTGATATTTGGATATGACGTCATCCACGGGCATCGGACCATCTTCCCGGTTCCGCTGGGTGAAGCTGCCGGCTGGGATCTTGACCTGGTAGAAAAAACTGCATCCGTTGCCGCCCGGGAAGCACGTGCTGTCGGCATCGACTGGACGTTCTCACCCATGATTGATATCGCTCGCGATCCACGCTGGGGGCGAATCGTCGAAGGCGCCGGGGAAGACGCCTATCTGGGATCACTCATCTCAAGTGCAAAAGTAAGAGGATACCAGGGGTGTGATTTATCCGCTCCTGACACGATGGCCGCCTGCCTGAAACACTTCGCGGTGTACGGTGCGTCCCAGGCCGGACGTGAATATCACACCACTGAGGTGCCGCTGAGAACGATAAGAGATGTTTACCTGCCTCTGTTCAAAGCAGGCGTTGAGGAAGGCGCGGCAACGCTGATGAGCGGATTTAACGATCTGAACGGCGTTCCGGTAAGCGGAAACAAATTCCTCTTAACAGACATTCTTCGAAATGAGTGGGGATTTGAGGGCTTTGTCGTCAGCGATTGGCGTTCGGTCAAGCAACTGATACCTCATGGTATTGCAGAAGACGAGACCCAGGCGGCTATTTTGGGTGCAACGGCGGGTGTTGATATGGAAATGGTTAGTCGGACCTACATAAATAACCTCCCCCGCCTTGTCCGAGAAGGCAGGATATCCCAGGACGTTCTGGACACCGCGGTCAGACGCATTCTCAGAGTTAAATTTCGCCTGGGCTTATTTGAAAATCCCTATGTCGATCCGGACGTGCAAAAGTCGGTTATTCTTGCACCGGAAAATCGTAAGCTGGCCAGAAAAGCGGTTTGTGAATCCATGGTGCTGCTTAAAAATGAAAATAACCTGTTGCCCCTGAATGCAAGCCTCCAATCGATTGCTTTGATAGGCCCCCTGGCTGACAATCAGAAGGATCTTCTCGGCACATGGTCCTATTCGGGCAGAAGCGAGGATGTTGTCACCGTTCTCAAAGGCCTCCAGGATGCTCTGGGCGACACCTGCAAAATCAATTATGCCAAAGGCTGTGAAATTGACGGTATCTTAACCGAAGGATTTTCTGAAGCCATTGAGGCTGCCAATAAATCCGATCTGGTCATCATGGCAGTCGGCGAAGGGATCATGCACAATGGCGAAGCACACAGCCGAACAAACCTCAACCTGCCCGGCAATCAACTGCAATTGCTTAAAGAGGTCGAAAAAACCGATAAGCCAATAGTACTGATTCTATTTTCAGGGCGGCCTTTGACGATTAATTGGGAACTTGAGAACATCCCTTCGATTCTTTTAGCCTGGCATCCCGGCGTCGAAGGGGGCAACGGAATCGCTGATGTTTTGTCAGGCCGTTATAATCCGGCCGGCAAACTAACCGTCACCTTCCCCCGTAACGTCGGCCAGATACCGATCTACTACAACATGAAAAACACCGGACGCCCATTTAAAGGAGATGACGGCGATACCTCCAGATATATCGACTCTCCTAATACCCCCCTGCTGCCCTTCGGATACGGCCTTAGCTATACGACGTTCGCTTACCACAACCTGCTTATCGAAAACCAGAAAGTTAAAATCCCCGGCGCCGTTAAGATAACTGTTGATATTACCAATACCGGCGATGCTGCAGGCCACGAAGTCGCCCAGCTTTACATTCGAGATATCGCCGGATCAGTTACCCGGCCGGTCAAAGAACTCAAGGGATTCAAGAGAATCTATTTAAAATCAGGTGAAACAAAAACAGTCACTTTTAACCTCCAGACATCGGAACTGAAATTCTATGACATCAACATGGAATATAATGTCGAACCCGGTGATTTCAAAGTCTGGGTAGGACCCAATTCCGTGGAAGGCCTTGAAGGAACCTTCGAGTTGCTTTGAAAATTACGCCCAACATCACTCACACCTTCTAAATCCTTAAACATCATCCCTGTGAAGTTTTTAGCCACGAATCACACGAATGATCACGAATTATAATGTCATTCCTGTGAAAACAGGAATCCAGGAATCTACCTGTTGAGTACAATTGTTATCAATCTCACTCGGCTGATATCGTCATTTTATTCATCTCCGGGTGGCATGCTTTTGCCAAGCATAAGCATGCTCTTCATCCCGCAGGGACAACCGATAATAGCCCGCCAATTCCATTGGTGGTTCTAAACATAAAAACAACTTAAGTCCCAGCAAGAGCCTGCCCTGTGCGCAGCCGAAGGGGATGACTGAAAAGGCGGATGATGAAGAAAGATAAATAACGCCACTTTCTGCTTACCAGAGTAAAATAATACCAAAAACTCTCCCCCTGTTTCAGGGGGAGTACCCCAAGGGGGAGGGGGTAAAATAATGAGTCTTCCCAAATCCAATCAATTTAACCCTCTTCCAAAAAGTTCTTTCAAAAAGTAACTGTCCGCTTCTCAATACCTCAAACCTTTCACACCTTCAAACTCTTCCCACTCCTCATCCCTGCATGTCCATCCCGTCCACTTCGTCAACCAAGTCCACTCCGTCCATCAAGTCCACTTCTTCCGACCTGTCCGATCCACTCAAACCTTTCACACCTTCAAACTCTTCACACTTTTCACTATTCACTTTTCACTTCGTGCTGGTCCAACCCGTCCGAAATGTCCGACCTGTCCGATTCGTCCGACATAACACAAAAACCTATTGGTCCTATCCGTCCAATAACCTGGCAATAACCTGGGGACAGTCACCATATTTAAATGATTTATATAGGGGACACTTAGAATATCTGTAATGCGGGGGATCACCCCTATTTTCTTTCCTGCGCAGGCAGGAATCCAGGAATGCCGGTGGACTCCATGATCATACCCCTGTTACCCGCCGCATGCGTAGTGCCAAGCCG
>JAFGHE010000102.1 GCA_016930295.1 Sedimentisphaerales bacterium | reverse complement strand
TCATCGCCTTCCCCAAAACCCAAAAGGGCCAGTGCCTCCTCACCGACAGCCCCGCCGGCGTCGAAGAAGAACAACTCCGCGAACTACACATAGCCATCCGACAAAAAGGACCCCAAAAATAATCCTCTGGGTAGCATACTTACCCTATGGGTGGCATCCTCAAGTCCGCCGTCAGGCGGAATTGGGGATGAGGATCCTCATTACACAATATTCTATCTCAAATCAAAAATTCTTCCCGCCCCGTTGTCATCCCGAGCGCAGCAAAGGGACCTGATAAAACAATCTATGTACCACAGCCGTGTCGGCCGTGCAACCACTGCTCCACTGATCTCCTGCTCTAATGTCCCGGAGGGACTTCTGATAATAGCCCAGGTGCTTTAGCCCTGGGAGAGGAATTAATTAATAATTGAGTCCCGTAAGAGCCTGCCCTGAGCGCAGTCGAAGGGGACGACTGAAAAAAGGTATGCACAAAGGTAAACGGATAAAGAAACAGCCACTTTTGAACTTGAGATTCTATCTCAATTTAAAAATCTGAAATCTTAAATGAATGCCTGTTTCCAAATCACTGTCTATCAGTTTAAATCAGTGTCTAAACTCACGGCACACTGATCAACTCTAATGCGTTCAGAAAATTCGTCGCATTATCACGCGCAATGCCAAAATCCAAAGCATTCACGGACTTGTCACGATTGAAGTCATACAGATCATCAATCGCCGCGGGATTCAGGAAGTTTTTAGGATGATCTCGAACACCACCGGTATCCAGGGCATTGACAAAAGTATCATCCGAACTGTTGCAGGTATCGCCAATGGCGTTCCCGAAGTAGAAGGTATAATCTTCCATCAAACCGGTATTTTCATTGGCCAGCACGGTAACCTCCAGCCATTGCTTCTGAATGGCATTATCCGGCCAGATAATGGTTATCCGGTCGGCGCCGCCAAAGATAACGCCGGGCCGAATACTAACCTCGGCAGGCGCAGGCGCCATAGCCCAGCCTGCCGGCTCATCGTCATTACCCACCCGGAAAATAAAATCAAATTCTGAAGGAGTACCCGTCAGAAAGGCAATATCCACCATAATCCCGTTAATCCCCCGGCTGTAGCTGGTGTAATTGGCAGAGGTAGCCGTCTGCCCCGGCCTAAGCGGAAATTTATCAATCGCAATCGCAACCTCATCTGCCATGTCAGGACCAGGATCATACCCGTCAAATCTGGAATTATTATAAAAAACATAGACCCCTGTTATACTTGCACTATATTCATAAGCCCCCATATCCACTACCGCCACACCGTCACCATCACCATCCATAATACGCGTCTTTCCATCCAGATCAAACGCTTCGGTTACCACAGAATTATCCCCAACATCAATACAGGGCGAGAAAGCCTGTAGTCTCAAATCATCATCTTCAGTCCCAGGTAAATTATCATCCCCATCGGCATCAACAAAGCATGGATCTGCATCAATATTTCCCAAACCAACCCAATCACCCTCTACATTGCTGAAATTAATCGTTATATCAGAACCATCATTATTCCATATCGGATCAGCATCACTTCTACATATACTGTTTGCCATTATTATGGTACTGGGAGATTGATACGAATCACATGCGATGTTGTTACCACGAGCAGCATTATTACTAAGAAAAACAGTATTTATAACATCCAGTTCGCTTTCCTTACAATACAGTCCACCACCATCTTCTGATGCCGTATTCCCGGAGAAGATGCAGGCTGTCAATCTCGTATTAATATCATCTCTGTTATAGATCCCGCCACCTTTTTGTTCAGCGGAATTACCGAAGAAGTTACAGTTGGTAATTCTGGTATTACTTTGACCATAGTTAAACATCCCGCCGCTATCGGACCTACTTGAATTGTTGATAAACGTACATTCTTTCACTTCCTGACTGCTATTATGAGAATTATACATCCCGGCACCATTATAATTTGCTACATTATTACTGAATACACAATTAATCACTGACAAGTTACTGTAGTTATTATACATTGCTCCACCCCAATATGCATAGTTACTGTTAAAAACGCAGTCAGTAACTATCAAATTACATTGATAGTTATATATCCCGCCTCCTGCACCTATTATTTCATTATTACTGAATGTACACCCAATCAATGACAAGTCGCAGCCATAATTATACATACCGCCTCCGTTGTTAAGTTCTACATTCCAATAAAAAGCGGAATTATCGCTTAAGGTACAATCAATAAATGTCAGGCTACTGGACGAATTATATACGCCCCCACATAAGGCAGACAAATTATCGCTGATTGTACAATTATTATATATCGAATTGCTGGAATTGTTAAATACTCCTCCACCTTCTTCACTGGCATAATTTCTGCTAAAAGTACAATTGCTTATTGTCGGATTATTATTACAGTTATACATACCGGCGCCATAATTATGATTTCCTGAACCGATAGCATGACCACCCGTGATCAAAAAACCATCCACTGCTGCATTAGGATCAAGTGCCCAGCCATCCGGATGATAAAAGACATGGTAGCAGTTATCAGCGCGGCAGGGATCAAACCTAATGTCTTCCACGGGCAGAGCCGGGTTGTCATTGCCCAGCAGATCGCCGCTGAGAATACTAATATATGTATCCGGATCCCGATCTTCCCAAACTGCAGCACCGGTATTCGAGAAACCGCCGTAAATCTTAATATCATTTTTCATGCGAAAATGTCTGCCCCGATCACCTATTCCTAATCCATAATCTGAAGTGGGATGATATTTCCCTGTAGCTACCCAGATCTCATCATTAAGACTCGGCCAGGCCATGTCAAGTGCTTCTTGAAGAACCGTAAGGGCATTAATCCAGGATGAGCCGTTATTCAGGCCCGTTGCATTGAGATCAACATAGATAACATCGCTGTTAATAGAGAAGTGAGATATAACAGATTTATTTGAATCCATAACAATCGTAGCCGGATTGTTGTTGCCGTCAAGATCAACACTCCAATGAGTAAAAACATAACCATCTTCAGGTTTAACGGTAATAGTAACTTCAGTCCCTAAAGGATACATACCTCCCGGCGGATCCAAAGTCATTGATTTGAATGCTCTTTCAAATGGTTTTATATCAATACTCAAAGAAAATTCAAACTGCACCACACCGGTGAATTCATCAACACCTATATCGACAACACCATGAATAATTCTGGGATCTCCTTCAAAATCAAAACTTAATAGATTGGGAGCATCATTATTACCATTGTTAATGCATGGCGATGTTGCCTGGAGATGTATATCACCATTTGCCGCATCGACAAACAAGGGATCAGCATCAATATTATTACCCATGTCATTTCCGATATTATCATCCCAGGTATCACCACTACCACCACATCCGGCAATATTACAATAACTGATATTTGCCGTAATAGAGGAGGTGTTATATATCTCAGGTCCATTAACTGCATTATTACCCCATAAAATGCAATTAATTACAGTAGGATTACTATCGAAGTTATACATACCTCCCCCGTAGGATCCTGAATAGTTACCTGTTAAAGTACAATTA
Source organism: Sedimentisphaerales bacterium (assembly GCA_016930295.1). Classification (GTDB taxonomy): domain Bacteria; phylum Planctomycetota; class Phycisphaerae; order Sedimentisphaerales; family SM23-30; genus JAFGHE01. Next base: position 12,176 of record JAFGHE010000102.1, on the reverse strand, counting down.
GTAATTGTCAGATTGCTTTGAGTATTATAAATTCCTGCGCCACTATAATCTGCATAATTTTCTGCGAACATACAATTAGAAACTATCGAATTACTGTCTTGACAGTTGTAAATCCCACCCCCAACTAATCCGGTAGAATTTTTGCAGAAAATATTACCAGTTATTGTTGGGCTGCATAAGTAGTTATACATCCCGGCACCATAACGTTGAGTGCTGGAACCATTGGCGTTACCTGCGGATATAGTAAAGCCATCAAGTATTGCAGTTTCATTCAATTCAAGTTCTTCTGGATGATAGAAGACATGATAACAATTATCAGCTCGACACGGATCATTGAGCAAGTTTGACACATCAGAGCCCTGATTATCATTGTTCAGCAGGTCTCCACTAAGAATGGTAGGATTCATATTGAGATCGCGATCTAACCATGTCGGATTACCGGTTCCTGGAAAACCGCCATATATCGCCAAACCATTTTTCAATTGAAAGCATGCCTGCCTTGGATCAGCCAGGCCACAGGGATCGGGATAATAGCTACCTTCCGCCACCCAGATTTCCTGGCCGCTGCCTGACCAGGTCAGGGCATCCTGTAGCTCGTTTAAAGCATCAGACCATGAAATTCCATTATTTAATCCCATTGCCTCGCTGTTGACATAGATAATTTCAGAGTCGATAACAAACTTTGCGCTTATATTCTTATGGGTATCCATGGTTATTATGACTGGATTATCATTACCAGTCATATCACCACTCCAGCTGTGAAACGCTTTATTTTCATCTGCAACTACGGTTACACTGACTTCTGTCCCGACCGCATACCGGCCACCCGGCGGATCAAGCACTACCTCAGAACATGCTGTTGGAAAGGGATGAATTGAAACATCAAAATCGAATATCGCATCTTCGGCCTCGTCAGCGCCCATATCCACATAACTGTAAATAATTCGCGGATCACCCTCGAAATCTGTTTCTGGGAGATATGGAGCGTTATTATCACCTCTATCTATACAGGGAGAAGCCGGCTGGAGATGAAAATCATTGCTTGCCGCATCGACAAATAAGGGATCAGCATCAATATTACCACCACCATCAGTACCCAGGGAATTATCCCAACCTGAACCACTCCCACCGCATCCGGCAATATCGCAATTTTTTATTATTGGAGTACCTGAATAAATATAAATCTCGTTATATTCTAAAGCAATATTGCCCCAGAGTATGCTATTCGTTAATGAAAGATCAGTTTCACTTATTCCCAAAGCACCAGCTCTATCAGCAGTGTTTTTACTGAAGGTACAAGTGGTTATTGATAGATCGCTTTTAGAAGCATATATTGCCCCACAATAAGAAGCTGAGTTAGCGATGAAGATGCAGTTTTTCAAATACAAATTGCTGACATAACCATAAATAGACCCGCTAACCATCTCAGCCCTGTTGTTATAAAAAATGCAGTTTGTTATTGTATTATAAGAATACTCGTCAAATATCGCACTGCTGGAAAGGGAATAATTACCGTTGAAGACGCAGTCAGTTACTTTTGAACTGCTGTCGTAATTAGATATTGCAGCACCAAAATTTCCTCTATTGTTGATAAATTGACAGCCGGTTATTTTTGGATAGCTGTAATAATCATTAAAGATTGCTCCACCTTTATAAGAAGAAGAGTTTTTTATGAATTTACAATTACTCAATGTCGGATCACTGCTATAGTTAAAAACTCCACCACCAAAGCAATAATCTGTGCTGGATGATATATTAGCATTTCCACCGGTAATGGTAAAACCATCCAGTATGGCAGTATTATACAGATTAGTTCCTGATGGATGATAAAATATATGGTAGCAATTATCAGCTCGACACGGATCATCGCGCAGGTCTTCCACCAGTGTGGCGGGATTGTCATTGCCCAGCAGATCACCGCTGAGAATAGTAACATATATATCCGGATCGCGATCTTCCCATACCGGATCACCAGTAGCCGCAAATCCACCGTAAATCCCCACGCCATTTTTCATCTGGAAACTCGCCTCCCGCGAGTCAGTCAGACCGCTCGGATCGGGCTTATAAGTCCCGGCCGCCACCCAGATATTATCGCAGGGGTCGGCCGCCTCCAGAGTATCCTGGAGGTCTCCGTAAGCGTTTGACCAACTGCTACCGGTTCCGCTGGCGCCTTCTTTGACATAAATTATGTCTGCGCAAATGAGATTACCACAGGCAAGTAAAACCAATAACGATATGATAATACATTTGAAACGATCCATCTTTTGCTCCTTTGAGTATAAGTCAGATCCGAATCCATGGAATAAGATATAAATTTCATTATACCTGAAATAGTGCCTCTGTCAACTACTTTTCAGATAGTGTTATTAACATAAACAATTCTCATATGTTTCGCGCAATCAGGATGGGTGCCAGCCTCAAGCCTGACGAAGGAAGGTTTGGGGATGGCTTAAAACGACGGACAAAAGGAGAAACAAGGCACACAAAAAGAACCGTTGCTTTTATAGCATAACTAAGACATAATGAAATATAAATATGGATATCAATATCGAAAAAATCATGAGTCATCTCGCTGGCAATCTTGATGCCATAAAAGATATACCTGCCTGGTTAAAAATACTGTTAAAATCAAATTATAACGAATTACCCGAATTCTCATATAATCAGGCGGAAGGACACCCTTGCCGACCATTAATTGAAGTGACAAAATATGACGAATCGTATATTAAATTTTTAGAAACCCAAATACAATTAAAACCGCGCGGCCCCCAATCCTCTGACATCCTAAGAAAACGCATCCAGATGCTAAAGCCTTATGTAAATCAATCTTTAATTAAAATAACCTTCTATAAAGGTTGTGAATATGTAACCATACGACTAAAACCTGACACCCTGGAGATTATATATTCAGAATGTAATTAAGAAGCATGGAGGATGAAATACAAAAAATAAATATCTACGAAAATCGGTGTAATCTGTGCATAAATAATAATCTTGAAGTCAATCCGTATTGCGAAAGGAGAAACTCATGTTCCAAAAAGCATTAAAACTTACAATCATATTTTTAATTATCATCGGCTTTGCCGGTTGCAATAGCAACCAGGAACCAGTGCGGGATGAAGGCGATGAAGAGGTTCAACCGCAGAGTAAACTGGGTTTCGATGTCGATACCATCAAGACCGGCACCGGCGACCTGCAGATCACCTTCATCGGGCACGGCACGTTGATGCTTGAATGGGCCGGCAAAGTCATCCAGGTGGACCCCTGGACCAAATTTGCCGATTATAACCAGTTACCCAAAGGTGACCTGGTCCTGGTAACACACGAGCATCGTGACCACCTCGATCCCCAGGCAATAGAACAGACCCGCAAAGACGATACCGCAATTGTCTATACCCAAGCGTGCGTGGAAAAAATGCCGGGCGGGATCGTTATGCAAAACGGCCAGACCAAAACTGTCAAAGGCATCCAGATCGAGGCCGTGCCCGCTTATAACATTGTGCATATGCGACCCAGCGGCCCGCCCTACCACGCCCAAGGCGTCGGCAACGGGTATGTCATCACCCTCGGCGACAAACGGGTATATGTGGCCGGCGATACCGAGAACACGCCGGAGATGAAGGCACTGAAAAATATCGATATCGCCTTCCTGCCCATGAACACACCCTACACCATGACACCCGAAATGGTCGCCGACGCCGCACGGACCTTCCGGCCCAAAATCCTCTACCCTTATCACTACGGCGACACCGACACCAGTATAATCGTCACCCTGCTCCAAAATGAAAAAGACCTCGATGTCCGTATCCGAAACCTGAAATAAGCATATTGACAGACCATATCGTATCGGGTAATCTATATTTTCATATTTAAAATTCCGGAAATAAGTAGTCGTAATACAATCCGGCCTGTGAACGGATACTAATCGAAAAAAGGAACGGCACATGAAACGGTTTGATAGAGACGGACGTTTGATTATTCCTCTGATGAGGAGGAAAAAACACACCAAGCAGGCGGAAGAGACCAAAGTAAGATATGTCCTTACCGAAGCGTACTGTCCCAAGGGATGTACTATTATTGACCATGAGCACAAGATAAACGGAGAGCCCGGCCTGCGCATCAAATTCAAACGATACGACTCGGAAGGCGAATTTGTACTTTCGGCCATTGAAGGGGACTTTGACAAAATTATCCTCTCCGGCGAACTCAAAGAAGGGGTAAAGGACGAATTGTACTGCCCCCACTGCGGAGTGATGTTCAAAAAGCTGATTAACTGTGAATGCAGTGAAGATGCCGACATGGTCCTGTTGGGCCTGACGCCGGAACTCGATTTAAACAACGCCATCGCATTCTGCAATGTCACCGGCTGCACAAATGGTGCGTCCATCCGATCCGGCGATATCATCCGCCACGTTCGACTCTGGGGCCAATTCTGAAAATAACCTATCAAACACCATGGACCGCTCAACTACGAAGGGCGTTTTTAATTGTTCCACGGGGAACAATTTTACCTATTTTAAAGGCACGGAGGCTCAAAGTGTATTTTAAATCGGACACAATATACGGTAACTTTCTCTAAATTAAATACTTATATGCAATCAAAGATAATAATCGGTCAGTTTGAGTAAAATCAATTGATGCGAATGTCTTAACTGGCCGAATTGGGGTACTGGCCAGCATGGCAGTACCATTTATGCGTAAAAAACCGGCCCATTATGATGTATTAGTCATAAACGAGCTGATGGCTACGAGGCCGTTGGTTAAAAAAGCTAAGAACCTTGGCTTGAATGTGTTTATAAGCTGCGTCTGGGGATTACGAAATATAAAATCCCTCCATTCCCTGGAATCGGATGGTATTTATATCAATATTCAATAGGAAGACAGGCCGGGATTCCTTCTGCATAATGAATACAGATTTTATGTGTATCAGGATTGGTAGCGGTAGTGGCCGGTGATTTTCCAGTTAAACAGGACGTCTTCGAGTTTGGGGCCGGCACCAATGTTGTGGACTAGCAGGTAGCGGGTATGGTCGGAGGTTTTCTGGGTGGAGACGATGCCGATGTGGGTGATTCCGCGGGAGAGGTCCCAGGTGACGATATCGCCGGGCTGGTAATTTTCGGGATTATTGGATATCGGCAGGACTTGGCCGTGGCGCTGGAAAAATACCATGAGGTTAGGGACGCGCCGGTGGTCGATATTGGTATCCGGCCTTTTCAGACCCCATTTTTGGGGATAGAGATCGAAGTTGGCTTTCATGTCTTCATGGACCTTTACCTGCAGATCGATTCCGAGCCGGCGATAGGATCGTATCACAACATCCGTGCAGACCCCTTTGTCGGCCGGCACATCACCACCGGGATAATCGAGTTTGAAATAAGCAGGATTGTACGTAATCGCATACGAGGTTCGCTCCATAGCCGCCTGGGCCAGTTGGGTAAAAAAGTCTTCATGTTGAATAACCAGATTTTGTGATGGCTCCAGAACACTTTCCTGCTGAGCGACGTTAACGCGATCCGATTCCGGTTGATCCGTGGTTTTGGTATGGATAATATAAAATATCAGCAGGCATAGGAGTAATGATATAAGAATTAATCCTTTTCTAAACATAGTGATATTTTTCAAGTAACTGTCCTTTTTCATGTGTTCGCCTGTTTATCTTGCTCTGTCAAATAATAGGTACCATAAGGGAGGAAGAAATAGATGTACCCAAACGGAGATATAATAAACCAAGGCAATGAACAAAAATTTCAACTTTATCTTCAGGCAATGACGGGTATCGGCAAAAAAAATAATTAACATATAAACTATCGCATAAAACATTGGATCAAGGCCTGGGATTATCTCTAAATCTACTAAATTAAGATAAAATAAAATTTGTAAAAACAATATCAGTATCTTTACGTAAGTTGCGGTAGCCATAAATACGATTAAAACAATTAATAGCATTATTAAACGAGAACTATCCAGGCCATATTTTCTGAAAATTTCATAACCCTGATCAGAAATCCCCAGGCTGTCCTTAAAATGTAAAATTAGTCCTGAAATTAAAATAGCGACTCCAAGCGTAAGAGCAATAACAAAGAGTGTCTTTTTGGCAATCGTTTCTTCTTTTTCGGTTAGTTTCGTATTGAAAAACTCTTTGAGCGACATGAATATTCCAATCTCACAGGCTATTTCATTTTTTTAAGTGCTTGTAGCTGGATGACGGCTTCGTGGTCGCGGGGTCGGTTCATGGCTTTTTTGGACTCGATCAGGGCGTCGAGGGTGAGGATGCGCAGTTGGATGTTTTCGGTTTCGATTATCTGGCTGAGTTCTTTGGCTTTTTCGTAGGGGCCGACCCCCTGGACTGCGCCCAGGCAATCCAGTTGTCCCAGGTCGGTATCCAGGTACAGGTTTTTAAACTGGTTCCAGTTTTCCGATGTTAATGACAATTTTGTTTTTTGGGGTGTCATCCGGTGTACGGGATTTATATCGGCGAGCGCCTGTTGGAGGCACAACAGATTCTCGGCGGTGAAATTGCAGCAGATATCGATATCCTGGGTGACCCAGGTACAGCCATGCACCACGCCGGCAAAACCGCCGATGATGACGAAGTCAACGCCGGCTTTATTCAGTCGGGATAATAAATCGATAAAATCACGGCTCATGTCTTACCTTTATTATACAACTTTTTGAACATGTCCAGGGCTATTGCATGACGCCGGATGCGTTCGGCAGGGGAGCGGTTTTTGTTGGCGATTAACTGGGCGATATCAATCCCATACTCATGGGCACGGGCCAGTTCGGGGATTTGGGCGATCAGTTTCTCCACGGACTCGTTCCGGTCGTTTTCCTTAATAGATTTATCCTGTTCAAGAGGTTGCTTCACTGTTTTTTCAGATTCCGGCATAGGACTCATTCGGTTATACCTTTGACACTATTGATATTAAGTGGAAGAAGGTATTATAACGGGATACAGGTTGGCAAGAAATGTTAAAAAATTAATAATTATCGAACACGAAGATGCCCCATCCCCAATCCCGCCAGAGGTGGGCTTGAGGTGCCACCCATCCTGATTACGCGAAACATATGAGAGTTGTCTACGTCAATAAATATACCATGAACTCACAACTTTTTTTGAACTTTTTCCAGAACTTCATCCACGGAGATATTGGTCATCTGGTGCTCTGGGTCCAGGCTGTAGCGCCGGGTGTGGGGGATGTCGGGATTGGGGTGGATGACGTTCTCGAGGTGGCCGTAGGGGCCGACGACTTTGGGGTCGGTCGGGCCGTAAAGGCCGAGGGTGGGAATGTTGAGCGCGGCGGCGATATGGAGCGGGCCGGAATCGTTACCTATGGTCAGGGCGGATTCTTTGATGATGGCGGTCATCTCCGCGAGGGTGGTCTGGTTGACCAGGTTTATCAGGGCGTTTGGGGGCAGGTCATCCCAGAGGGTCCGGGCATGCCGGATTATCTGCTCGGTGATTTCAGCCTCGGCTGTGCCGGCGCCCAGGATGACCGATAAGAGGTGATGGTCCTGGTATAACTTAAGAGCCATCTGGGCAAAGTTTTCCGGAGCCCAGCGTTTGGCGTCTCGGGTGCCGCCGGGCAGGACAACGATATAGCGTTTGGCCGAAGAAGTCAGGCCGGCCTGGTGTACTAAGCGCCGAGCCGATCTTTGGGCAAAGGGATCGATGGGGACATTGAAATTAATATCCCGGTCTGCAAACGAGTCGTCGCCTTCGGGAGTAAGGGCCCGGCAGAAACGCAGGTAGCTTTGTACTATATGTTCGGTGTGTTCGGGCATCGTGATAAGGTGGGTGTAGAAATACGGGGCGAGTTCGCGGGCCCGGTCAAAACCCAGACGCGTGGGAGCGCCGGTTATCCAGGAGAAAATGGCACTGCGAAAGAGGCCCTGGAGGTCCAAAACCAGATCGAATTGTTTTTGGCGTAAAAGTGACATAAACTGCAGGAAATCACGCGTGACGCGCCAGCTCCGGCCGATGCGGGCAAAATGATGCCGGTCAAATTCGATGATTTCATCCAGGATCCCGGCACTGGATGCCTGATTATATGAATAATGTTTTTCCGGCGCTGGGGGCAGTAACGCTTTGAGCAAGTCGGCGAACCGGGGTTGAATAAGCCAGCTGATACGGGCGTGTGGGTAACGGTCACGGAGAAAATACAGGACCGGCAGGCAGCGGACTACATCACCGAGACTGCTGGGTTTAACGATTAGGATATTATGAAAATTCTTTTTGAATAATTTCTGAGGAGCGCTGTGGGCGGCTTTAAAGGCGATCTGTTTACGGAGCGCATACCATAATCGGCGCCGCCGGATGCGGTCATGGGCTTCGGGTAAATCCAGGTATTGTATATAGGAACGAAAGGTGCGGGCGAAATCATAGAGTCTTACCTGGGGCAGATTTTTCATGGATGCGCCCAGGCGAATAAGTTCTCGATAAGGTGAATCCGTAGACTTAATCCGGGGTAAACTCAAGCCGTCCAGATCCACCAGGTAACACTGAATCGCTTTCACGGAGGGATCAGGGATATCCGGCGGGGACGGCATATATTCACTAGAGCACTGGACGATGATATTGGTCCCCTTACAATCGCGATGGCTGAATCCGTAATAACGTAATTTGGCCAGCAGAGTGCCCAGTTTACAGGCCAGTTCTTTACGGGCCGGATAAGATTGAGTAATTGAGCCGTCCCGAACCAGACGCATCAGGTTGATACTCTGCGGGATATTCTCCGTGACAGAAATACTTTCCCGCATGAACGGACCCTGTTTACGAATCAGGGCGGCCAGCGGCCAGGCGGTCGGCAGGTGCATGGTAACCAGGGCCCATGCCTGTCGCCAGGCATGACGGGTCCGGCTCGGCCATAAGGCGCTCAATATCCCCTGCCATCCCTGCTGCATGGGATAATGCTTGACGACTATGGGAATGGGGACCGATGTTTCAGATGAATCAGCTTTGTCGAAAATAATGTCTTTGGAAATGATGGTGGCTGTTTGTTCATCTTTGAGAATACGTCCATCTTCCAGAAGTGTTTTGGGGTCATGCAAAGCCTTTTCCCAGACCTGCCGGCTCACGACGAGGGTACTGGCCGGGGCGAAATCCACGGAGTGTTTATGTTGGAAAAAAACATGCCCGCGCCAGTGGTCGGGCAGGTTTATTTTCCCGGCATATCGAGAATTACGCACTGCACGGCGCATGCGACGACGGCAGAGTAGTCGCCGGTATCGGATGATCGCGGGTATCAGGTGCTGGATATATCCGGTTACTTCAGATTCGGCCCGGTTTGGCGAGTCGTATAAAACGCTAAGATACTCCCGAGCAAAATGCGGTAAATACTTTTCACCCAGGCGAAAATATATATCACCGAGCAGCATGGCCACGTTCGTCATGCGCCAGGTGAGAAACGGACCTTTGAGCCCGGCGGCGAGTTGGTTTTTCACACGGATATTCTGCAGATCCACCAGCCAGGCGCATGGGTTTTTGAGAGAGTCCGATGAAACCGGCAAAAGGATATTGCCCGGATGCAGGTCAGGGTGATATAGCCCCGCACGATGCAACTGAGCAATCAGCCGGCCGGCCGCTTTCAGAGATAAAGGGAGTATCTCATCAGGAAGGCATCCCTTAGAATGGATCATATCCTCCAGCGATTGGGCCGGGCCCAGCGATTTGGTCACAAGAAACGCCTGGCGCCGACCGTGGAGCCGGGCACAGGTCCAGGCAATGGGCTCGGGCACGGATACAGAATGAGCGCGAGCGAGGGTTATGTTCTGGAACTCGCGCCGGGCCGGATCGCGGCGTAAGAGCCATTTGAGCGAATGGAAAAAATTCACCGCGGAATAGACTTTAACATAATAGTCCTCATCCTGAATGGTCAGGCGATACACCCGGCGTAAAGGATTGGATTTGACCAAAAGGGCATGGGGATCATTTTCCAGTTGGTCCCACTGGCAGGCTTCAGATGAAAACAGCCGAGCGGCATAACGACTGGAAACCGTCCAGTTCATGCATCCGATCTGACGTGAGATCAGGCCGGATGTGCCGGCTTGAGCATAACTTGAGGTATGACCAATATGGCGGGGTTGATTCTTTTTCATATAACTGCTTCAAAAATAGTATGTTCAGAATGTCATGCTATATATTTACATTCAGTCTGATCTATGATTTTCAGCATTTTACCCCAAAAAGGATCATACTTTAAGCTTAAATTATGATCCAATTAAGATCTTTGATAATGGGAGTTTTAAACGGAATAAGAGAGTGTGGATAGAGAAAGGACAGGAGCCTCAGCCGGGACTGACTTAAGGGAAGAGTTCCCGGCTTTCAGAAGAGACGGGGAATGATCAGGATTCCTTTACGGTCATACGTAGTGCGACCAGGAAGCCATCGGCGTCCAGGACCGTCACGTCGGGCTGATTGATATAGTCCGTCCAGGTGGCCGGTTCGTTAAAGTCTTCGGACTCGGGAACCGTGATGTCGAAGAGATCCGCTGGTGATTGGGCCAGCCGGGTCAGGAGTACGCCGCAGGTGGTATTTAAAATCTCCTTGAGGGCATCGACCCCGCGTTCGCGTGGAATCTCCTCATCGGGTTCGGCACCGATAATATTGGCGGCAGCCATGCGGATAAGTTCCTGATCGGCCAGTAGTTCAATCCGGCCGCTGATGGGACCTTTAAAATCCATCCACACCATGGTCCCCTGTTGAGGGGTGGGCAGTTCATCTTCGGGCGGCAGGGCCATAATAAAGGCCATGCTAACCAACGCTTCGGAAAAAGATTCCACTAATTCATTTTGACTGGTATCCAGCATGTCATGCTCTCCTTGTCAGCATGGTTCTAATTCATATTTTTTTTCCACTTCAGGATTAATCTGATCTATTTACTTACACGGCATGAGAATCTCATGAACCAGGTCTCTGATTTTTTCCGGGGTGAACGGTTTATGGATATATCCCCGGACTCCTTTATCTTTAAGCTGCTCGATGCGGGTTGTACTGGCTTCGGTGGAGACGACAACGACGGGGATATTCCTGAGTTCCTCATCATTTTGCATCTGTTCGGTCATCTCGATGCCGTTCATTTCCGGCATGTTGATATCGGCCAATACCAGGTCGATCCAGTTTTGGCGCATAACCTCCAGCGCTTCCTTTCCGTTACCGGCTTCAAAGTATTCTCCAATCGGCAATTCGGACATATTCACAGTACGTTTGATCACTGTACGCATGGTGGCTGAATCATCAACGATTAGAATATTGTATGACATCGACTGACTCCTGTTTATTCAAGTCATCTTTTTTCAGCTATTATAATTGTTTTGTCTGCCCCTGACATTTGACGGTGACGGCCCCGTCGGCCAGGGAAAGATACATATTGCGAGCGGCCTTGCCGCCGATGTCCTCGGCGTCGATAAACATGCCGTTTTTCCAGAGGTATTGCCGCACGGCGGCGTAGTTGCGTTTACCGATCTGGAACATTTTGGCATCATTCATCATCTGAGCGGCGCCGGCGATCTTAACCTGAAGCCGTTTCTTTTCGGCGCCCAGAGAGATCAGCTTTTTAATCAGATAATCCAGCCCCGAATCAGCGTACATGGCCGGATTTCGGCCGGATTTTTCCGGATCCGAGCGTGCCGAGGGCAATTGAAAATGCAGCATGCCCCCGACTTTGGTTACCGGGTCATATAAGACCGCCCCAATACAGGAACCCAATGAATACGTAACGATCACATCATTGGGGTCCCGGGACACCCGGGCGTCTGAAATATCGACAATCTGTTTCACGTTAGCCCTTTCCTGTAAAGGTACCAGCAAAATCCCGACTCATCCGTCCAGAGAACCGCAGGTTCCTAAACACGTATTCAACCGGACAAACCCATATTCGCTCCATGGCAATGGTGTTTTTGCTATATCCTTTATCGAAAAGGAGGTACCGGGTCTTTAGCCGCAAATTGCCTGACAGACGGTAACAAACAATAATTCATAGATATAATCCGAATAACCGGCAAGATTATGAATGGTTATCGGGTGATAGAGATTTGCCAGTGATTTATTTTTATGGGACGTTTAAGGGAGAAGACACAAAGCCTTTTTAAGAGAATAAATTGATGCCACCGTCAAAAGTGGATATTGGCATTTAAAATTGTTGTTTTTAATCCAGAAACAACCGTTCGAAATACTT
>JAFGHE010000101.1 GCA_016930295.1 Sedimentisphaerales bacterium | reverse complement strand
GGCCGCATCCGCCGGCACAATCGCCAGGCGAAGAACCCGCGGATACCAGCCGGGCGAGGTGCCCTGGGTATCAGTTTTATCCGTAAGCCGGTCAATCATATTGATTACCCCACCCTGCCAGTCTTCCAGGAATCCCAGATCGATCATATCCACACCCCGCAGCACCACGACATTTCCGTTAGGGTCTTTGATGCGATTGCCGTCGGCATGTAACCAGGGAGTATCAGGCGGCGGTGGAATATACGTGGGCGTGGCAGAATCTTCATTTGAGTCAGCGGATTCATTTAGCGCTGTGTCAACAGCCGTAACAACATAGTAATAGGTTGTTCCGTTGGCGACTGTGTTATCAATATAATCTGAACTGGTCAGCAGTGCGCCGTTGAGCTGGCTATAACCACTGCCGCTGGTGGTCGAACGATAGACATGATAGCCGTCGAGGTCGCCTTCGATATTATCATCCCAGTCCAGTGATACGGTTCCGTCGCCGGCAGTACAGACCAGGCCGGTGGGCGCTGCCGGGGGGGTGGCATCATCGGCAGTCAGCGAAAGGGTGACAATCGCATCGGCCGGCACCGTCACCGGGCCGGTCCCGTCAAAATCGCCGGCCAGGATACAGTTTTCTGATGAACTGGATCGATAGATATCACCACTGGTAATACTAAAGCCAGTAAAGGAAAGATCAGTTTCGATGGCTGTATCCGGACTCGTATTGATGAGGACTACAGTGAGATGTTGATCGTCCGGGCTGATATAGGCTGACACCCGCAATTCGGGTGAATCATCGGATGCTTCCACCCGCTGCCAGCCGGAATTGATGAACGCGGAAAAATGCTTGAAGCCATAGTAAACCGGATTGATCGTATATGACGATGTTGTGATATAGATCAGGCCGCTGCCGGAGGCGCTGCCCCAGAACAGGTCCCAGTACACATAGGCCGCCACTTCCTCCACGGTCAGGGCATTATGCAGTAACAGGGCGGTATTCATGGCGTCGGCCCAGTCCCCGGCCAGATATTCATACTCAGTCTGGAACCGCGGCTTGTTACCATACTGGCTGGCGAAATTGGCCATGTTGGAGATATACATATCCGGATCTTCACCGCAGCCGGGCTCACCGCCGTTGCTGCAATTGTAGAGATGGTGGGCATAGCCATACACGTGTGCGAGGTTGTCCAGATTATCTATATAGGTGCCGATGTTGGAAAAGCCGGTCGCTTCCGACGCGAGCATCCTGGGCATGCCCGCACCCATCCGGGAATTCAGTTCCGCCCAGACCGCCTCAAACGCGGCGTCGTACCCGGCCAGGGAGGCCGTCTCGGTGGGAACCAGTTCACAGGTATCCCACCCGGGATTGGTATAGTCCGGCTCATTCTGAATATTGATATACTCGGCCGTGACACCCTGCGACTGGAAATAATCCAGGCTGTCCGCCCACCAGTCGGCGAATTCGGGGTACATATAACTGCCGGCCCCGTCTGGCTTGAGGGTTCCTTCCCGCGTATTATCATTACTTTTGAGTGACGCCGGCGGCGACCAGGAGGAGATCATGATCTTCAGAGGCCGGCCAAGCGACAATTCGCCCTGTTGTATGATTTCAACCGTGTCAGAGAGGGTACCGGATTCGATTTGATAGGTGTTTCTTATGCGATAGATGTCAAGGCTGAGTTGGTTAAATAGGAGGTCATAAAGCAGGGTTTTATTGGGATGATTCACCAGGGTAGAGGTGTACCAGGCCCCGGCAGCCCCGAATCCTTCAATTTCCTGGTGACGCGTGGTGACATCGATCTGGCCGGTGGCGTATGGATCGGTAGGAGCAGGTTCTGGACCGTAAACCACCGCGTCATCCACGAAAAAGCTGATCCCCGAAGCAGGACCTTCAAAATAAACCATGAGTTCTGCCAGCGTGCCATCCACAGTCAGGGTAAAATTCCCAGAAAGCTCAATCCAGGCGCTGTCATTGGCAGTAGCACTATCGACATTTTGATAACTGGTACCGCTATCGTCCGTTTTCTGCACGGATAGTGAAATAGTATCACTGGAGGAATTTTCGAGCCTGACCCAGCCGGAAATCTGGTAGGTTTCGCCAATGACCATTTTGTCCTTCACATCCTGCTGGATACCCTGCCAGGTCGAGTTTCGGTCATAGGCTCGCCCGCTGTAAGAGCCACCATGTACTGGCGAGGTAACGGTACTGATAGAGCAACTGCGCGCAGACCAGTCGGTAGTACCGTTTTCAAAGTCGGGATTACTCAGGACATTCGCGTCACCGTAAACATGGATTACTAAAGAGAGATTGCATAGAATAAATAAGCAGAGAGACTTTCCAGACATTTTTCTCCTCCTCGCTATGGAATAAAAATGTTCGTCTTGATTAGTTCACAGGAAATAATCATCCAGTGAATCAATATATTTTTGCCGTAGAATGGCTATAATCGGCAGTTTATACAGAGTCCCATTATATCACATTTCATTGTTAATTTCAATGAAAATAATAATTTACATTAAATTCCCTATACGATTATTTAGGCCTTTTGCCATAGCCAAAATGCTGATAACCGGGCCGGCCCTATTACTACTCAGGGGTGTACTTCATGGAGCCGGTGGCCTCGAAATACTGGCCGGTGATTAATTTGCCGACCACGTAAACGGTGTTTTTACCGGCTTGGAGGTTCTCCATACAATCAGAAGCATCAAAGGTGGCAGTAACTGTCGTTTTTACTTTCTCACCTTTGCCTTTTTCCTTAATATCGAGCTCCAGTGCTTCAATTTCACCGGGATAAAAGGTTATCGGCTCACTCAGGTCGATATCATCTTCTCCTATGCCCTTTGGAGTGGTAAATTTGGCTGTGACTGTAGTACTTTTGGTATTTGGCTTCAAGTTACCCGGTTTGCATTTCAGTTTCATTTCCACTTCTGCCTCGGCCACTTGGTAACCCGGGGTAATGGACAGGTCCAGCGTAGTAATCGAGTAGGCCGGCAGGGTCAGGGTGTTTTCAGTATCAAAGCTGCCCACCAGGACACAGTTTTCAGTCTGGCTGGTCCGATAAATATTGCCCTCATCGATATCCACACCATCAAATGAAAGGTCAAAATCGATATCATTACCGGCGTCCGTGTTGATTAGTATTACGCTCAACTGTTGATTATCCGGGCTGATGTAGGCGGATATTCTCGGATTATATGTATCAACGGTCGTATCCACACGCTGCCAGCCTGAATGGATAAAGGCGGAATAGTGTTTGAAGCCGTAATAGTCGGAGTTGATAGTGAAATTCGGGTCTCCGGACCAGGGGTTGTCAAGCGTTACCAGACCGCCGGATCCGCCCCAGAACAGGTCCCAGTACAGATAGCCGGAAACTCCCTCTACGGTCAGCGAGTTGTGCAGCAACAGGGCCAGATTCATGGCATCAGGCCAGGAATCCGTGGAAGCTTCGTACTCTGTCTGAAACAGAGGGCGGTCACCATATTTTTCAGAAAATTCGGCCATAGCGTTATTATATCCATCAGGATAGGCGCCGCTGTTGATATTGTAGAGATGATGTGAATACCCATAGACATGAGAGGTGTCGATGAGATTATCCAGATACTCGGCGGAGTTGGGAATACCCGCCGCTTCGGCTGCCAGCATTTTTGGCATGCTCGATCCCATGCGGGAATTCACTTCCTGCCAGACGGCCTCAAAGGCCTGGTTGTATCCGGCCAGCGTGTCAGTTTCCGAGCCGCTGTATTCACAGGTGTCCCAGTCAGCCACCCAGTCCGGCTCATTTTGGATGTTGAAATAGTCGGCATCAATACCATACGTGCCCCTCCAGGCATCCAGGCTGTCCGCCCACCAGTCGGCCAGTTCATCGTACATGTAATCACCGTTGTCATCCTTCTTCAGGGTTCCGCGGTTCAGGCTGTCATTGCTTTTTAGATAGGCCGGGGGTGACCAGCAGGAGATCATGACCTTCAGCGGCCGGCCTAACGATTCCTCACCAGCGGCAATGATCTGGGCCGAGCGGCTCATATAGTCGTTGCTGCTCTGGTCATAGACATTACGTATGCGGTAGATATCAAGCCCAAGTTGACCGAACAGGGTATCATAAATTTCAGTTTTCAGGGGATGATCCGTAAGCCAGCTTTCGTACCAGGCGCCGGCGGCGCCAAAACCCTCGATCATTTGATGGCGGGTAGTGACATCGACCAGGCCTTGGGCAGAACCGGGGTCAATGCCGGGACCGATTAATGCCGTGTCATCTACAAAGAAACTGACGCCGGAGTCGGGTCCTTCGAAGTATAAATACAAACCGGATAAAATTCCGTCCGTGTCGAGCGTGAAGTCCCCGGATAAATAGGTCCAGGAATCATCATAACATGTGGTTGAAGCAAGCTGATGATAGTGTGTACCGCTGTTGTCTGTCTGTTGAACTGTAAGCGACACATCGGCACTGGAGGTATTTTCAAGCCTGACCCAGCCTGAAATAGTACATGTCTGTCCTTCACGCATTATTCCCATGATATCCTGCAGTATTCCCTGCCAGCCGGCCGTGCGGTTATATACCCGGCCACTGTAGATTCCGCTGCGCGCGGGGGAGGTAACGGTTTCGATGGAACAATAGCGATCAGCCCAGCCGATAGTCCCGTTTTCAAAACCAGGATTGGTCAGGTGGTTCATGATACCAATTACTTTAATTTCGTCAATCGCGATATCACCACGAGAGCCGCCGGCGGCTACTGCCCGCAGCCGAATCCGGATAGGCCCGCTGTAATCGCTCAGGTCCACGCTTGCCTGCAGGTAGGGGTCACTGTTGGAGGACTGTTGCTGACCGCTGAGGTTCCAGATACCGTTATGCCATGCTCCATCGAACACGTCAACATTCAGCGTGCCGATATTCTCACCATACATGTGATAATAAAATGTGAGAATCCGGTCGAGTCCGTCGAACTCTGGTCCTTCGAGGTAAGCAGTATCGTTGGGATCACCGGCGCCACCACCAAAAGAGGATGTTTCCAGATAGACATACCAGGTACTGCTGTTAGCGCCACCTTCAGGACCGGTGCGGCCGCTCGGGGTGGAACCGGAAATACGACTCCAGTCGTGGGAATCATCAGTGACATTGCCCCACTGACCGAAGTCACTTTCGAAATCCGCGGCGTTGAGGATCAGGTGAAGTCCGTCGTAGGGTATGGCGGACACTTTATCCGAGTAGAGAGACTCAATCGAATCCGTATTTACAATTACAGCCGTGGCATAATAATAATAGGTAGTGAGATTAATGACGTCATAGTCGTCGTAATAAGGATCCATCAAAAGCGTGTCGTTGAGCCGGAGGTAGCCGCTATCGGTACTCGTGGAACGATAGATATTATAGCCGGCCAGGTCCTTTTCGGTGTTTTTATTCCAATCGAGGCTGACGAGTCCGTCCCCTTCGGTGGCGTTCAGACCGGTGGGCGCTGCCGGCGGGACAATATCACTGCCGCCTGGCTGGTCATAGAATCTTTTGGCATACAGCATGTCTTTTACAAAACAGCCCATCTCGCCTTCCCCGCAGCGCAGTGTCCAGTCTCTATTGAACATAGTAGGCCTCCAGTCATAACTGGCTACCCAGGCAGTGTGGCTGATCTTCAGTTCTTCCACAAAATCCATGAGTGGTTGGCCGTAGTTGCTGATTGTACTCTCCAGGTTTCCTTCATCGGAGGACATGCTGAATCCCCATTCCGTCATAAACACTGGAAACACTTCCTTACAGGTGGTTATCTGATCCTTATACCGGGATCCCCAATACTCGTCTAACCAGTGACCGGGATAGATATGAGACACATAAGCTATATTATCGCTGCCAATGGGATCGCTCACCGGATAGTCGGCTGTTGGTCCAATAGCTTGAGAATAGAATGGCCCGGCTACCAGGATAGGATTATTGGGAGCATAGGTACGCACTATATCAATCCAGGTCTGCATATCAGTCCGGACACTAAGCCAGTCATTAATGTCATTATCATTAAAAATCCAATCGCTATCGACATCATTGATCGGCTCATTAAAAAGCTCAAAAATAACATGACTGTCATTGGCAAATCTGGGCGCCATATACTCCCAGAAAGCTGATGTCGTTTCAAGGTGCTCGTAGGTATTTGCCACATAATGCCAGTCGATAATGGCATAGAGGTCCTTCTCGGCGCAGTAATCCACAGCCGGCCGGAGAATGGTGTTATAGAAATCATCGTCATTCGGATCAAAGGGATGGGGCCAGTTATCGGCAGCATCTTCCGGCACAATCGCCAGGCGTAGAACGCGGGGATACCAGCCGGGCGAACTGCCCTGATCGTCGGTCTTATCCGTCAGGCGGTCGATCATATTGATTACACCGCCCTGCCAGTCTTCCAGGAATCCCAGATCGAT
>JAFGHE010000100.1 GCA_016930295.1 Sedimentisphaerales bacterium | reverse complement strand
ATCGGGGCTGATTTTGGGAAAGGCAGGGATACACAATATCATCTGCCATCTGCGAATTTAGTCGTCCCATCATGATGCCGGCGTTAAAAGCCAACCAAATAATGTACGACTCCTCAGAGACCTGCCAGCCAGTGGGTGGATAGGATGGCATAGTCCTGCAGGTCCACGGAGCTGCTGGTATTGAAGTCTGCGCCGGAGCACCAGTCGGGATCGGTACACGCAGAGGTGAGCCACTGGGTAAGGAAGTCAGACAAATCGTCTAAATCCACATCCTCATCCGGTTCGAAGTCGCCGGCGATGGGGAACACCTCATCGGCGCCCATATCTATCCGGCCGTAAAGCACACGCGGTTGGCCGTCCATATCTACTTGTCCGTTGTAATCGCCGGCCGGATCGCCTTTATGAATACACGGCGAATAGGACATCAAATGCACATTGTCATCTTCGGTTCCGGGTATATCATCAGCCCCATCGGCATCGACGAACAGCGGATCGGTATCGATATTCCCGCCTCCGTCATTACCCAGGGAAGTATCCCATGTCCCGCCGGAAAGACAGCCGGCAATATCACTATAACTGATTACCGGCACTGAGTTTTCATCTTCATTATAAATTTCATTCTCCCCGGAAGCTGCAGTATTGCCCCAAAATATGCAACCAGTTAATATTGGGCAGCAGAGGTGGGAGTTAGACATTCCGCCGCCTTTGATGACAGCCGTGTTGCCGGTGAAGGTACAGTTTGTCACCGTCGGGCTGCTATTCTCGGAGTTGTACATTCCACCACCGTATAGTTCCTCCACCGAGTTGCCGATGAAGGTGCAACCGATAACAATTGGGCTGCTGCTGAATTCGTTACCCATTCCACCGCCATTATAGTAAGATGTGTTGCCGGTGAAGGTACAGTATGTCACTGTTGGGCTGCTCTCAGAGTTATACATTCCACCACCGTGCTGTTCCACCACCGAGTTATCGTTGAAGGTGCAGCCTGTTACTATCGGGCTGCTGGAGTGGTTAGACATCCCGCCGCCTTCGTTGTCAGCCGAGTTGCCGGTGAAGGTACAGTTTGTCACAGTCGGGTTGCTGTTGACTTCGTTACTCATCCCACCGCCATCGTGGGCCGTATTGCAGGTGAAGGTGCAGCCATTAACTGTTGGGCTGCTTTCTTCGCAGTTAGTCATTCCGCCGCCTTCGTTGTCAGACGAGTTGCCGCTGAAGGTGCAGCCAGTAATTGTTGGACTACTGCCTTGGGAGTTAATCATTCCGCTGCCAGCCGAGTTGCCAGTAAAAATGCAATTGGTCACTGTCGGACTGCTACTTTGGTTAAGCATCCCCCCAGCCGAGTTGCCTGTAAAGATACAGTTTGTCAGCGTTGGGTTGCTGAACTCACCATTATACATTCCACCACCGTCACCGTATTGATCCACCGTGTTGCCGGTGAAGGTACAGCCGGTTACTATCGGATCGCTGTAGTTGTTCAACATCCCGCCGCCGAAGTGAGCCGAGTTGCCACTGAAGGTGCAGTCGGTCACTATCGGGTGACTGCCGTCGGAGTTATACATCCCACCGCCATACTCAGCTGAGTTGCAGACGAAGGTACAAGCTGTCACTGTCGGGCTGATGGAATCTAAGTTCCACATCCCGCCGCCATCCCTATGTGCCGAGCCATTAGCATTACCGGCGATGATAGTAAAGCCATCCAGAATAGCGTTAGGCTCGATTGATAAATCCTCTGGGTGATAAAAGATATGGTAGCAGTTATCAGCCCGGCAGGGATCATCGAGCAGGTCTTCTACGGGCGTAGAGGGATTGTCATTATCCAGCAGGTCGCCGCTGAGGATAGTAACATAGGTTTCCGGGTCACGATCTTCCCAGCCAGGCTCACCGGTAGAGGCAAATCCACCAAAGATCCCTACGCCATTAATCATACGGAAATGCTTGCCGCGATCGCTTACCCCTAATCCATAATCATAGGTGGGATAATAGGTTCCGGCGGCCACCCAGATTTCATCGCAGGGATCGGCTGCGTCCAGGGCATCCTGTAGGTCTCCATAGGCATCGGCCCAACTGCCGCCGGTGCCGGCGGAGCCTTGTTTGACATAAATTGTGTCACCCCGGGCTGTCGGAGCGGCCCAGAGCGTTAATAACACCAGAACTGCCAATACACCCTTAACTTTGCTCATGATTAAGATCCTTTGAGATATCCAGCCAAAGACTGATTTGGTTTAAATCGGTATTAATCCTTTGCTTTTTTATCTTGTGAAACCCATTTATAACTTGATGCATAAATTATACCTCCATCCGTGGAAAATGCAAGTAAAATTATAACTGGCGGAAGATTCTGTGGTTATCGGAGAGCCCCGCTTTAAATAGTGCTCCTTACACTGGAGCCCCGAAGTCAGTCCGGGACTTCGTTTCACCTGAGTGATAGTTTTGGGGAGTAAAAGCATGCTTAAGCTTCGCGTAAGCATGCCACCCAGAGTGTGCTTTGCACACCGGAGCAGTAGATCATGGATCAGGTGAACAGGAGAAAGAAAAAACAAGGTTTTTTGTAAATTATTTGTTGACAGGTGTGGTGGATGACGATATATTTTATATTTTCCTGTTATGGGAGTGACATTCATGGCAAAGACACGACATTTTAAATTGACGACGACAAGGCAGCATTGCACGGTTACATACCGTAAGTGCGCGCCGGCCGGGTTATTATCTATGCTATGGATGGTTTTAGTGGATTACCCGAAATCAGGAGGTGTACCCTAGGGAAGTATTCAAAAATGGATGTATTGAAAGCCTTTCAGGGTGCCCCGAGTCCTGAAAGGCTTTTTTTAATGGAGTTTTAAGTTAACGGCAGTAGTTAACAGCACAGACACAGTGCGCGCCGTAGAGCAAATGGAAAGGGTTTTGTGATGTGTTAGGCACAGTCGAAAGAAGAGTGGCTGCGGGTTTTATCGATTCCGGAGGATCGGAATCCTGAAGTACTGATCCTGGAGAGTGCACCGGTACGGGCGGCGGCTGGTCCCGGTATTTTCTTAAGAGATGTGGCGGATATGAAGGTATATCATCCGGACGCGTTTGATTTGGTACTGGGTGATGTGGATGGAGTATCCGTGGCGCGGGGCCGGATGTCATGCGCGCATAAAGGTACGGACCTGGTTCAGTACTTCGCGGAACTGAAAAAGGATAAATTGAATCATAAAAATGTCGGGCTGGTGCAAAAAGTACTTCAAGCGGAAAGTGACAAAAAACCAGTGAAACATTGACAGGAGTCAGTTATGAACATAACGGAAATGACACCATTCGATTATGACAAGGTGATTTTACTGTGGCAGGAAACCGAAGGGATGGGATTGCATAATGATGCTGATTCCCGAGAAGGGATTGCGCAGTACCTGGCGCGGAATCCGCACCTGAGTTTTGCGGCCCATGACGACCATGGTGAGATAATCGGGGCTGTTTTATGCGGTCATGACGGTCGCCGGGGGTATCTTCATCATCTGGCCGTGATCGAAAAATATCGTTATAAAGGCATTGGTAAGATGTTAGTCAAATATTCACTTAAAGGATTGGCTGATATCGGTATCAGCAAATGCCATATCTTTATTTTTGGTGATAATTATAAAGGGCAGGCATTTTGGAAACATATTGGCTGGAAGGAACGATTGGATTTGAAAATCATGTCAACTACGCTATAATCAATGAAATTTGCGAAAGATGAGTATTTGATTATGGCGATTGTTGTTTTTAAGAATATCAGCAAGGAGTATGCCGGCCGGTATGTGCTGGACGGGATATTCTTTGAGATCAATGCCGGACGGAAGATGGGGCTCATCGGCCCTAACGGCTCGGGCAAGACCACTATTCTGCGAATTCTCAGCGGTCTGGAAGAGCCTACTGACGGCAGTATATCCATTGCCGGGGATGTACGTATCGGGTATGTGCCCCAGTATGTAGAGATCGAGGAGGACCGGACGGTTTGGGATTATGTTTTGAAAGAGCATGCGCGTGTGCAGGAAGACCTTCGTCACAAGGAAGAAAGACTTGCCCGGGCCGAGGCGGACGGGATGGATGCCGCCCTGAGTGAGTATCAAAAGGCCCGTGACAGGTTTGATCGGATGGGGGGGGACCACTTCGTGCAGCGGGCCCGGGCTTTACTGGAATCTCTGGGTCTTTCCGGCCGAACTGACAATAAAGTCAGTCAGCTATCGGGTGGTGAAAAGAATGTTTTATCCATGACTCATGCACTGCTGGCGGATCCGAACCTGCTGATTCTGGATGAGCCGGGGAATCATCTGGATTATATGGGGCTGGCGTGGCTGGATGAGTTTTTGCGACAGTTTCGGGGCGCCGTTTTGATCGTTTCGCACAACCGATATCTACTGGACCGCGTGGTGGATGGAATTCTGGAACTGGATGAGGGGAAGCTGAACATATATAGTGGGAATTATTCCCAGTCCCGGGTGATACGCATGGAACGACTCAAGAGCCAGCAGGCCCAGTATGTTGCCTATCAAAAACGGCTGGATCATCTGGAAGCACTGGTGCGCAAGTTTGGTGATATTGCCCAGGGGCATGCCAGCGATAATACCTGGGGCAGGCGTCTGCGGGCCCGGCGGTCTCAACTGGAACGGGAAAGAGCCAAAGCGGTTGACAAGCCGGTCTTTGAAAAAGCGAGCATCAATCCTGATTTTCAAACTGATCCCACGCGTGCTGATATTGCTATGCAGATTCGTGATTACAGTAAAGCCTACGATAAATTGAAATTGTTTGAACATATTGACTGGGATATCGCCGGGGGCACGGCCTGGGCTCTGATCGGGCCCAACGGCTGTGGTAAGACCACGCTCCTGCGTGATATTGTCAGAGAGGGCCACTGGGAACATCCGGTTATTCGTATCGGGCCCAGCTTTACGATTGGATATTGTGCCCAGGAGCAGGAGGTGCTGGCCGGTGACAATACGGTATTTGAAGAGCTGATGTCCATCAAAGACACTGTTAAGGAACAGGTGCTGGGTATCCTGGCGCGGTTTTTGTTTAGAGATGAGGAAGTGTATAAAAAAATATCGAATTTGTCCGGCGGAGAGCGCAACCGATTGCAACTGGCGCGCCTGATGCTGCTCAAGCCTAATTTTCTAATTCTGGATGAGCCTACCAACCATCTTGATATCCCCACGCGTGAGGCAGTGGAGGAGGCGCTGAGCGAATTTGAAGGGACCATCCTGGTGGTATCTCATGACCGTTATTTTCTGGACAAGGTGGTTGACCATGTCGCAGAAGTTCGGGACAGAAGGCTGAAGTTATCCAGTGGTAATTTTTCGCAGTTCTGGCAATCACGTAAAGAGGGCGGCATAGAACCTCAGAGTGTAACGGGCCGGATAACGCATCGGGCCCGATCGAGAGTTCAGACGAAAGAGGATAAATCCAAACCGGGGGGGGGTTCCTGGCGCGAGCGTAAAGCTGAGGCCGCGGCCCGGAGAAAGGAACAAAGAAGAATCGAAAAGATCGAGCGCCAGATTGCCGAAACCGAGCAGGAAAAACAAATGCTTGAAGAACAGGTTGCCGAGGCGTTTACGCGCGGGGATAACGAACAGGGGCAAATGCTTTCGCAGGATCTCAGGCAGGTAATTGCCCAACTGGAAGAACTCTATCAAGTCTGGCTTGAGAGAGAGGAATAGTTGGATTGACTGCTATAGAGCCATCCAAATGAACCGTTAATTTTTACACGATAAATCCCCTTTCTGCAAAGGGGTAAACTTTGAACTCTCACTGCTCAATCAGAGATCTCAGAGAATAATTGGATATTCCGTTGAATGCGGTGGGAGTTCAAATTTTAGCTTGTTATTAATTAAGGATAAGACATTGTGTTTTGGATATCATCATAAGGTATGATTATTATCTGTCTTTAAGCACGGCCGATACGGCCGTGTTACATAATATTTAAAAACTTTCAGATTTGTGCGAGGATGACCACGTAATTTTTTCCGTATACTTTAGCGCATTTGGGGCAGGTCGTGTAATAGAAATAGATTTTTTTGATGTCCTTGCCGGCGGAGGCGACGTATTCCTTCATCTGGGTTATCCAGTGCCTCATATTTCGATAGGGGCCTTCGAAGACCTTGGTCAGGAACGTGCCGGAAAGGCGGGCCATCTGGGCCTGGTCCAGTTCCTTATTGACCGAGATATACACATCCGCGCCCCAGAGGGAATTTTCGTCTGACAAGACAATAAGATCCTGATCCTGGTCCATGGCCTGGGATTTCTGGATCTTATCCATGTTTCTGACCATGACCTTACCGAAGTTCAGGGGGATATGAAGAAAGCTCGTAACTCGATCCTGGACAAAGAGTTTATCCCCCCAGGTAATTTCCTTTTCATCCCAAAGTTCGGGATTGAACCTGGGACAACATCCGGTTTCTGAATTTTGTGATAATGTTTCCATAAGTTACCTCCAGACCAAATTAGTTTAAATTCATCATGATAATTAATGTAAAAAATATTCCATACGGCCTACTGGTTATTTACATCCTGGCTGTGTTATATTATAATCTTCAATTATTCTATGTCAAAAGGTTAGAGATTAAGAATGAAAATATTGGAGTTGAGCTTTTTTTAGCAATACGTAATTGTTGTGTATCTCTTTGTTATTAAAGAAGTTGAGAAAAATAAAGTTCAAGTTTGTTGGAGTGTTTCCAGGTTATATAGTTATGACCGGTACAGATATTCTACCTTCTTATCTTACCCGTTATAACCTGCTTAATGAAGGAGTAATAAGTGTTAAGATATGATGAATTTAATGCACGGTATGCCTGGTGTATGCCCTTTGCTGGTATGGGATTAGCGGTTATTATAAACTTTTTTGTCAATATATTTGCACCGCCTGGCTATAGAGCCATAGGAGGCATTTTTTTTATACTAGGTTTAATTGTCGGTATTATATATACACTATTATGCTTTGTTAAAAGTTTTTCTGCTCAAAGTTATATAAAACATGGGATCGGTGGAATTGCGGTCAATGGTTTTATGATTTACTTGTTAGTTCCGATACTTCCCGGAGGAAAAATCGATGAAATGTTAAAACCGAAATATATTGCCGATGCAACTGCTGAAAATTATCAAATTGTATATTCTGATGACAAGACCAAATTATGTTGTAAACTACCACCAGAGTATACTGCTGTATCTTTAGCGGAGGGTGATATTCCTGACTCTTTATTCACATATAAAAATTCAACTATGTTTGTAACATGTGTGGAGTTGGATGGGCGTATTGCGAAGCCCAAGAAGATTACTTATGAGATAAACAAACTAAGAAAGTCAGGGATTAAATGTCAATCGGTTAAATGGGGGAGATTTAATGTTATTGCGATATTTGTCTATGATAAAGATCGAATCCACAATGATATAGTGACCGTTAATATCCAAATCCCGACTTTACCCAAAGCTATTCAGGTGTCGTTATTTGGTTTACGAGCAGACGAGCAGCAGATTGAAAAAAGAATACCTGAAGTATTGCGAGGGATTGAGGGGTATACGAATTGGAAATAAAAACGTAGATTCTCTGTATCCATGTTTAACAGGATAATACAGTAGTGAAACATACCCCGATGAAAAAGAGTTCAGGAAGTAAATATCGAGACATTTTAATCTGTATGTTTTTAGTGGCGGCTGTGGCTGTTGTTTACGGGCGGGTGGTGACATTTGATTTTGTCAGGCTGGATGATCCTTTTTATATTACGGAAAACCCCCAGGTGAACCAGGGATTGAGCATGCCAGGGGTGAAATGGGCGTTTACGCAGAGCCACAGTGCCAACTGGCATCCTCTTACCTGGCTGTCTCACATGCTGGATTGTGACCTTTTTGATCTTGCCCCCGGAGGTCATCATCTGGTTAATGTTTTATTTCATGCCATAAATTCGGTTTTACTTTATTTCTTATTAAAGGTAATGACCGGCAGGGTCTGGCCGAGTGTGGTGGTGGCGGCGCTGTTTGCCCTGCACCCGCTGCACGTGGAGTCCGTGGCCTGGGTATCTGAACGGAAGGATGTTTTGAGCACCTTCTTTGGTTTTCTGGCCCTGCTGGCTTACGCTTATTATGGGCGTCGGGGCGGTTTTATCCGATACCTGCTGGTATTTTTGTTTTTGGCGCTGGGACTGATGGCCAAACCCATGCTGGTGACATTTCCGCTGGTATTTTTACTGCTGGATTACTGGCCTCTGGATAGAATCAAGATCACCTCATTTAAAAAGGAGGACTCTGAAACAGATTTGGTCAGGAACCAGGACGTTGCTCTGTGCCGGAGGTCATTTGCGTATCTCCTGATAGAGAAGTTACCATTTCTTGTTTTATCTGTTATCTCCAGCGTTATTACCTTTCTGGCCCAGCAAAAGGAGGGAGCGGTGGGCAGCATGGAAACAATTTCTCTGCAGATACGGCTCTCCAACAGCATTGTTTCCTATGTGCGTTATATAGGCAAGATGTTCTGGCCGGAGGATCTGATAGTTTTATATCCTTCTCTGGAGAATAAAACCTGGCAGGCCTGGCAGGTGGGAGGCGCCTTATTACTACTGTTGGGGATAACAGCAGCCGTCTTGTGGAGTCGCCGCCGATATGCCGTGGTGGGCTGGTTATGGTATCTGGGCACGCTGGTGCCGGTTATTGGCCTGGTGCATGTGGGCTCTCAATCCATGGCGGACCGTTATACCTATATTCCTCTGACCGGGCTATTCATAATCATAGCCTGGCTGAGTGCTGATGTGGTGGCGGCCTGGCCGGCTCGCTCGAGGGTGTTGGTAAAGATCACCTCCGTGGTATTTGCCCTGGTGATTGGCGCCTGTATGGTGGTAACCTGGATTCAGGTGAATTACTGGCGTGATTCGGAGAGCTTATTCAGGCATACATTAGACGTGGAGCCGGATAATCCGGTGATTTGCCAGCTTATGGGAATAACCCTGCATCGACAGGGAAAGATTGATGAGGCCATCACCTATTATTATAAGGCGCTGGAGTTTTATCCCCAGTACGATGAACCCCACAGTCATCTGGGCGCGGCCCTGGCTATGCAGGGAAAACTTGATGAGGCCATCCGGCATTGTCGAGAAGCCTTGAAATACAATCCTGATAATCGAGGAACGTATATTAATCTGGGAATCGCGCTGGCCCGGAAGGGGGATAGCGCGGAAGCGGTGGAATGTTTTCTTAAGGCCTTGAGCTACAATTATGATGATCCCCTGATTCATAATAATTTAGCCATTGCGTATCAGTCTTTAGGTAAACCTGACGAAGCGGTCAAGCATGGCCGTTATGCGGTTCAACTCAATCCCGGCTATGCCCGGGCACATTATAATCTGGCCAATGCCCTGGTCGCCAAAGGTTTGCTGGATGAGGCCATCCAACACTATCAAGAGGCCCTGACACTCGATCCGGGCTATACGGCGGCGGCGGCGAACCTGAACCGAGTCCTGGAGGCCAGAAGGCGCTAGCGTCAAAAGTATTTCGAATGGTTGTTTCTGGATTAAAAACAACGATTTTAAATACCAATATCCACTTTTGACGGTGGCATCAGAAGGATAAGGAAATAATAACACTTATTTTATAACTGACGGTTCACCAAAGCCTGTTATGATTATTCTTCTCGAATAAAATAATCCGACAGGACTCCCATGAAGCGATTGTATTTAATGGCATAATGAGATAATCCTTCTTTTACAAACTGAGCGGAGTAGGTCTTATCGAGTTCAGGCAGGGCGGGGGAATAGTCCTGCCACTGGTTTTCGTTCATGTCCAGAATGTCATTAACTTTTTCGAGGTAAAATTCAGCGACCGGCAAGTCGGAGCAGGCGTTAACGAACCAGGGCATAATCTTACCGATTTTCCGGAGTAGCAGATTCTGTTCCGGGCCGAATTCCAGGCAGGACTGGTCGGTAAAGTTGGTCAGGTTGGCCATTTTTCCCTGGTTGATAAATCCGCCTTCCTGGCTGATTTGATGGGCTTTGGTGCCGGGGAAGGGGAAAAACCAGGTCCAGCGGAATCGGCCCGGCTGAGTGCGGGCCAGAAGTTTGACCGTGGCCCACAGGTCGGACAGGGTTTCGTGCGGAAAACCAATGATAATAAAAACAGAACTGTGCATGCCTGCCTTGCGAATCAGGTGAATCACTTCCCCTATTTTTTTGTTGGACATATGGCGGTTTAATATGTGTTTCCTGATTTTTTCGCTGCCCGATTCCACGCCCAGCTTGACAATCTTACAGTTTGCCCCGGCCAGGGCCCGGGCGCATTCCTCGTCAAAGAATCCGACATGGGCATTCACCACAAAAGGCAACCGGCTCACTTGAGGATAACGGCTGCAGAACTGCCGGACATAGCTTGTATCAAAGGTAAACAAGTCATCGTCAAAAATAAACATGGTAATGTTTTGATAATGGTTCTGAAGCCAGGCAATTTCTTCGATCATCTGATCCACCCGGAACCGGCGGATGTAGTGCAGGTCTGAGAAGCTGCATTTGAGGTCCTGGCGGTAGATATCCACCATTTTATGATTAAAACAATAGGTACACGCAAACGGACACCCCCGGCTGGCCATCAGTCCCACCCAGCCGTTTTTTATGTCAATTAATTTTTGAAAATCAAAAAGCGTATAATCCTTGAAAGGCAGGTTCTCCAGTTGGGGTAATGGCCTGACCGGGTTGAATTGGACCCGGCTGTTCTCTATGTACCCCAGATTGGGTGTATCCAGGATATTTTCGTGCCGCTCCAGCTTATTCACAAATTCCAGGAATGCCTCTTCACTTTCACCCCGAAAGATATAATCAAAGAGGTCGCTTTCGAGAATCTCTTTTCCTGCCACGAGGGCATGGACGCCGCCGCAGACCAGGGGAACCGTCATTGCCTGGCGGGCCCATTGTGCCAGCGTCCGGGTATAAGACCATTGGTTGGTCACTACCGAAAAACCGATTACATCCGGCTGTTCCCGGCGGAGTCTCCGGATAAATTCTTCCCGGTCGGGTAAGGGTTCCAGATCTTCACACAGTTGCCAGAATCCAACGTTATGGCCCACCTTTTTCAACATGGAGGCGATATGAGCCAGTCCGTAATTAAAGCCCACCTGGGAGCCGGAATTGGGATATATAAAAAAAATGTTCATGGTGTTTTGATTTAAGACAAGTACGTTTTTTCAGAGTGATCGATTGACGATGGCGATAATGAGTCCCTGACGGGGAGTCGTATGACTCTTCTTTTCGTTCGTTCTTTTTGTATTGCATCAATAAGATCTTTAATGCTAACAGATCCGTTTAATTTATAATCGTTGACGTTGATCGATGTACACGGGATTTGGCCGCAGGCGCTCCAGCGCCGGATGAAAGGTACACTGTTCTTTTCCATAAAGAGTGTTATGGTCGGAATCTTCTGCGCGGCGGAGATGTGCTGGCAGGCGGAATCGTACCCGATAAACTCATGGCCGGCTCCGATCAGGCCGGCCATGGTCCCGATATCACTTTCCGTATCAATAACACCATGGGAAAAGTCCATCTTGACGGTATTTGTTTGGGGTGTTATTTCCGCTGTGTCATATTCCATCCGGCGGACTTCGTTCACAATAGTCTGCGTACGAGCGGATTCGTCAGGCCCGAACCCTCTGTCCAGAATAATGACGCTTTTATCCTGTTTCAATAACTCCAGGACCAGTTGGATTTCAAAATCGGCGCCTACTCGTTTACGATCGTTTCCGCCCACGCCGAAATTTATGGTAATGATATTCCGGCATCCTGCCTTGTTTAATTGAGCCATAAGTTCCCTTGACCGGCGGATGGAATCCGGGCACAGCCATACTCGGGGATACTGAAAATCAGCCACAGTGAATATCCGATCCATCCACTGATTGACCAGGCCGGCCATCTGTCCCCTTTGGGGGTCGGCGGGATGAATCGTATGACTGTTAAAATAAAAATATCGGTGGTCATCCACCAGGGGCAGCATACCCAGTTGGGTTATGCGGGAATCGGGATCCAGGAGTAATGTTCTTTCAGGCAGGGTGGTTGAACATTCCTGTTCCAGCTTTTTGCGGCAAGTCTGCCAGCACTCGAAACGGTCCAGGATGCTGCCGTATCGGGGATATTGAATCGTCTCGATACGGAGCCAGGGATTGCCGCCGAAAATATCTTTTGATTTGGGACTTCCAAACAGCACCAGTTCTGTTTGAGGGAAGGCCTGGTGCAGGCGCTGGAGGATCACGCTCACTATGGCGATATCCGCTCCCAGGGTAATTCGAGACAGAATAAATATTGTTTCCAACGACTCCTTACCTGTAAATGGATCAAGACGGTTCTGGATACGGCGTGCTCTTTGTAACAGTCTCTCCTGCGTATGCAGACCAAAATGGTTTAACAGGTCATCCAGGTCCCGGCCCTGCGGCAAACGCCGAAAATAAGAAACGACCTGAGCCATAACCCGGTTATAGGTATCCAGTTGGTTGGCTTCAAAATCATCACACAGCTCCTCTACGATAGTTCTGAACAACGCTGAGGATATTACCTGATTCAGGCGGGGCTGCGAAAAATGAGTATCCATCTCGCATAACAGGTCGATTAAATCAGTCTTATAATGATTATTCTGGTAATGATGATGTATGAATGAATCTGCTATTTGCCGGGCAAGAGAGGCCAGTTCCTCCGGCTGTACTGTATGTTCGATGAGTTTCTGCCACTTTTGGCGTAAGGAGATATTACTCATGGATTACCTGTCGCTCCTTTGTAAGAGTTCGCGGCCGGCTTCCAGGACCTTCTCCGGCGTGATTTTTCTCATACATTCATGGTCCGTGGGACATTGTTTCTTATGGCAGGGAGAACAGGCCAGTTCTTCCCGCAACACGATAGTTTTTTCCAGATTGGCAGCGGTATAGCGCGGGTCTGTCGGCCCCATAATCACTATGACCGGGACATCAAACGCCACGGCATAATGGCGGGGCCCGGTATCGTTGGTAATCAGCAGATTACATCGCTGGATGAGCGGTTTAAGCAGTTCCAGGTCGATGCGATCCGGCCGGGTATCTATGATATCGGCGGAGGTTTTTTCCAATATAGCCTCAACAATGGCGTCCTCCCCGGGCCCTGATAAGAGTAATAGCCGTGCGTTCATCTCCTTCCGGAGCAAGTCGGACGTGCGGGCAAAATAGTCCGCCGGCCAGCATTTAGACGAGCCATAACTGGCTCCGGGATTAATACCAATCACCAGGTCGTTCAATTTTATTCCGTATTTTTCCAAAAGCTGCCGACCGCGCTGCTTGAGTTCAGGGCCGATGTAAAGACGAGGTTTTTTTTGACGAGGTGGTCTAAGCCCCATCCAGTTGCATATCTCCAGATAATAATCCTGCATGGGCAGGGGTATGATGTTTGATTTTTCGTATTTGGGTTTGGGTCCGCCGCTAAGGAATACATTGCGGGCGGAGCGCCGATAGCCATATCGCTTTTTAATTCCACCCAGCCAGAGAGTTAACACCGAGCGTATGGAATTCGGCATAACCACCGCGATATCCGGCGTAAAGGATTTAAGCTGCCTGACCATACTCCAGAATCCTTTCCAGCTTTTATCTTCGCAGTTGATAAAATGGTCAAACCAGGGGCCGTCCCGCAAAATGCCCTGTGCATTAGGCTTGAGGATGCCGATCATCTTTGCCTGAGGAAAATTTTCACGGATACAATCCAACGCAGGAATCGCCATGATGATATCGCCTACCCAGTTTGGACAACGGATAACAATTATATGTGATGAGTCAGACAATTTTATGATACTTAACTAAAATCTTTTTTTTCATTGTATGGACGCCGGCGTCAAAAGTATTGCTGACGCTTGTTTCTGGATTAAAAACAACGGTTTTAAGTGCCAATAT
>JAFGHE010000099.1 GCA_016930295.1 Sedimentisphaerales bacterium | reverse complement strand
GTAAAGTGTTCTGACATAGGAGCTTACTTCACGGGTCGATTTATCGGACGTCATAAGCTGGCACCAGGAATATCGCCCGGTAAGACGTGGGAAGGCTTCTGCGGAGGAATAATCCTGGCGGTGATAATTGCATCGCTTTTTTCCAATTTTTCTGGTATAATGAATATAGGCAGATCAATAGTATTTGGTATTACCATAGCTATTATTGGTCAGCTTGGTGATCTGCTGGAATCGATGTATAAGCGTGATGCCGGTAGTAAAGATTCGGATAACCTGGTGCCGGAATTTGGCGGTATGCTGGACCTGGTGGACTCACCTTTGATAGCAGCGCCGGTTGCTTATTTAATGTTTATAAGCTAACTAGTTATATTCAGGAGAGTTACAAAGAGTTTTGGAACTCACGTTAAATCTGGAAAATCCACAATTACGCGCAGAGTTATTTGGCCCGGCAGATGATAACCTGCGCGTTATTCGTGAAATATGTAATGTTCATATCACTGCCCGAGATGGTCGTATAAAGCTTACAGGTACACAAGATTCTGTGACCAAGGCAGCTAAGCTGTTGAATTCCATGCAGGAATATTTAACGAAATCCGATTGCATCACCAAAGTGGATATGCAGCGTATAATCAGGCAGGTTGCCACATCACAGAGCAAAGAGCATCAGGTTGAAGTCTATATGAAAGGTCGTACCATTGTACCCCGGACCCAGGGTCAGGAGACCTATCTTGATGCGATGAGAAACAATGATATGATTTTTTGTACGGGCCCGGCCGGCACCGGCAAGACGTATCTGGCCGTGGCCATGGCAGTCTCTCTATTAAAAAAGAATAAAATGCGTCGTATTATTCTGGCGCGTCCGGCGGTAGAGGCCGGGGAGAAATTAGGTTTTTTACCCGGTGATTTGCAGGCCAAGGTTAATCCCTATTTAAGGCCTCTTTTCGATTCGCTTGGTGATATGATGGAATATGAGCAGATAAAGAGATTTATGCAAAATGACGTCATAGAGGTGGTACCCCTGGCGTTTATGAGGGGCCGAACGTTAAATGAGGCCGTGGTTATTCTGGATGAGGCACAAAATACCACAATTTCCCAGATGCTTATGTTCTTGACACGGCTGGGTCATGACTCGAAAATGATTATCACCGGTGATGACAGCCAGACTGATTTACAGGACGGGCGTCAATCAGGGCTGATTGACGCCATGAAACGGCTCAAGGGTATTAAAGGGATAGCCTTTATACGTTTGAAAGAGGCCGATATTGTCAGGCACCGTCTGGTGCAGAATATTGTCAAAGCCTATGAGAATAACCAGATGAAGGAATAGATATAAATAAACGATGAAAGCGTTTTCAAAAAAGAAAGCCAAGCGGCTGGAGACCATACGGTCCGGAGCCGGCGAGAAAGCAGAGTGGTTCCATAAACTGGAAGAAGCGGGAATCTGGGGTTCCTTGCCTTTGCTGTTGGTATTTGTAATTCTGTCCAGTTTTTTACTATCGGTGAATTTATCATTGAGTCCCGATGCCATGAAAATTCTGCCGTCCCATCGCACCCTGTTTATAATCATGGCAATCATGATTTTGTTAAGTATTTCACTGGGATTTTATATTTTAGCGTATGAGCCGCGGGTGGTGAAAAATCATCTGCGTGGTTTTGTCATGCTGGTTTCGTTATTAATCATGATTGGACTGGTACGTATAGGTGTTGTGCATGACTGGCCAGCATATCTGATCATTATACCTGTTATGGTCACGGCCATGATGATGACCATAGCCTATTCTCAGCGATTTGCCCTGGGCGTGAGTGCCTTTTTGGGAATGGTATGTTTTTTGGCGTGGGTTGATACGCTTATGAGTTTCCAGGAAGGCCTGGGTATCATGCTGGCTATCGGCAGCGGTACTGCCATAGCTATTTTATTATTACGTGAGATCCGGACGCGGACCAAGCTTATTGAAGTGAGTCTCGTTGCGGCTATTTATGTGTTTGCTATTATCCTGTTGATGGGTCTATGGCGGGGTGAGACCTGGAAGCAGATGCTTATCGATGGGGCCTATGGCAGTGGCGGCGCCTTGTTTGTGGGATTTGTTATGCAGGGATTATTGCCGGTGATTGAGCGGGTATTTCGCACGGCTACCAATATGACGCTGCTGGACTACAGCGAGGCAACCAAGCCGTTGCTCAAACGGCTGGCCGTGGAAGCACCGGGTACTTTTAATCACAGTTGGCAGATCGGGATGCTGGCCGAAGCGGCCGCCGACGCCATCGGAGCCAACGGCCTGCTGTGCCGGGTGGGTAGTTATTATCATGACGTGGGGAAACTGGTGAAACCCCGTTATTTTGTGGAGAATCAGGCGGATAACTTCAATCAACACAAGGAACTGGCGCCCACCATGAGCCGGATGATTATTGTGGCCCATGTCAATGATGGCCTGGAGTTATTAAAGGAATACCGGATTCCCAAGGTGCTACACCAGTTTGCCGCAACACATCATGGCACGACCGTGGTGGAATTTTTTTTCCATGAAGCGGCGAAAAAGGAATCTCAGGAAGGAAGAACCGTGGCGGACACGGAATTCCGTTATCCCGGTCCTAAACCTAATACGCGCGAAGCGGCGATAGTGATGCTGGCAGACGCGGTGGAAGGGGCCACGCGTGCGATGAAAGATCCGACTCCCAGCCGGATTGAAAGTCTGGTACACACCATGGCCATGAAACGGCTGCAGGACGACCAGTTTGATGATTGCGATCTGACCATGCGGGAACTGCATTTGATAGAAGAGAGTCTGGTTAAAAGTCTTTGTGGTATGTATCATGGTCGTATTGCTTATCCGAAACAGGAAAAGCCGCCTAAACAGAAGGAACAGGAAAACCAGCAGAAAGTAGATGTTGCCGGTTAGCAATGTTTACATAAATAACTGTGACACGACCCATGCCGGGGCGCGTGCCAGGGAAAGGATAAACGTATCACGGCCGTATTGGTTGTGGTGAAGCGTATTGCATAAGTACCGTGGGCGATATAAAAATTGAAATTTGTGACGGCCAGAATCTTATGGTGGTAAACCGCAGCCAGATGGAACGGACCGTCACCCACGTCTTGAATAAAATGAGAGTTCCCCGGGCTGAGGTCAGTCTGGCGTTTGTGAATGATGATGCGATCCGTCAGCTCAAGCAAAGGTATTTCAATCTTGACGAGATAACGGACGTTATCAGTTTCGACCTGGGCAAATCGGATGGGGAACTTCTTGATTGTGAAATAGTAGTAAATACCCAGTGTGCCGTACGGGTGGCCGCCCGGCGGTCTCTCGATCCGGCAGCGGAATTGAATCTGTATGTTGTGCATGGTCTGCTCCATCAGTTGGGCTTTGATGACAGCACAGAGGAGCAGAGCAGCCTGATGCATCAGAAAGAGGATG
This sequence comes from Sedimentisphaerales bacterium, assembly GCA_016930295.1. Taxonomy (GTDB): domain Bacteria; phylum Planctomycetota; class Phycisphaerae; order Sedimentisphaerales; family SM23-30; genus JAFGHE01. Next base: position 12,752 of record JAFGHE010000099.1, on the reverse strand, counting down.
AGTTGCTGGAGGAACTGGGTTTTGGTAAAGTGTTTGGCATATGAGGATAACAGCAAGTGGATGACCCTGGATCGTGGTGTTTGTTATTAGTATTTATATGTGCATTATTGACAATGTTCTTTTCCGCGAGTTATCTGGCGTTGCGTCATATTTCGTGGGTAAAGATTGAGGAGGCATTTACTCTAAAAGGGAATCAGGACCGCACCGAAACTCTTCGCCGGCTTCACAGCCGACTGATTTTGGCCATGGCAACGTGGCGTTTGTTGGCGAATCTGGTTTTACTTTTTTGTGTGGTATATAATATCATCGGAGAAGAAGGATTTTCCGGGTCTGGGGGCTCGTCGTCTCCGGAGGGAAGTATCGGTTCAGATGGTTTTTTGTGGCCCATGTTAGAGGGATTTCTGTTTGCCGCCGTAATTTTAGGCGTGTGTTCCGTGGCTATTCCTCAGGCCTGGTCGAAATATGCCGCCACGTCCCTGTTAGTGCGAGGTTATCCTTTGCTGGTAGTGTTGGATTTCATAATGCGTCCACTGACTATAGTGTTCCACCTGTTCGATCCTGTGGTGCGCCGGCTGGCGGGGGTGGCGGTGGATAATGCAAACGGCCGACTGGAGGAGAGGCAGGAGGAACTGCTCAATGTGGTGGAGGAGGGCCATAAGGAAGGGGTTGTGGATGAAGAGGAACGTGAAATGATCGAGTCTGTGCTGGAATTTCGTGATACGACGGTGGGCGAGATCATGACACCCCGCACGGAGATCGTGGGCATTGACGCCAAAAGTTCGCTCAAGGAAGCCGTGGAAATCGTGATCAGGGAGGGGCATTCCCGTTATCCGGTTTTTGAGGAGAATATCGATGAAATTATCGGCATGCTCTATGCCAAAGATATTTTGCGAGAATTTAATAATCCCGACGAGTCCGGTGATATCCGGCATCGGCTGCGTAAACCATTTTTTGTGCCGGAAAGTAAAAAACTTCGTAATCTGCTGCATGATTTCCAGAACCAGAAGGTTCATGTTGCGGTGGTGCTGGACGAATACGGCGGGACTGCGGGCCTGGTCTCCATTGAAGATATCCTTGAGGAACTCGTGGGCGAAATTGTGGACGAATATGAGGAGCCACAGGCCGAGGTAGTAAAAAAAATCAATGAATATACCTGGGAAGTGGATGCCCGGCTGGATGTTGATGAGATTAACGACGAATTTAATTTAACGATCCCGGAAGATGAAGATTACGAAACCATCGGCGGTTTTGCCTTTTCCAAACTGGGCCATATCCCCAAGAAAGGTGAAACCTTTAGCCACGATAACATGACCTTTGAAATTATCGACGTGGAAGAACGAAAAATCAATCGGATCCGAATCAGAAACACGCCGCCATCTGACGAATCACCAAACGGCAAACATTCCAATCACTCCTGATTTTACCAGTTATCCCTTGCCATGAATCTCTCATATGGTATAATGGTTTCCGGTTGACCGTTTTGGAGGTTAGACCGGAGTACAAAATAAAATATCCCTGAACGCATAAGAGATATGGTTTTTATCTCCCTGGGAATAATTGAAACCAGTCCGTCAAATCAGGATATTTTGCATAAATGAGCTAACTTATTTTAAATGAGTGATTTAAGCCATACGAACTTTATATTACTTCTGTTTTTTCCGGGTAAATAAGGAGAGGTAAAAATGGGTTTATTTTTAGCCTTATCCGGAGTGATTGGCGCTGCTTCATCTGAGGTTCAGGAAGCACTGGCGGATTTTGCCCGGGTGCGTTCTGGTCGATTTGAGTTGGCGCCAGGGGCAACCGACGATCCGGCTATCGGAGTGATCACGGTGGAGGGCGCCAATACGTCGGTGCTCTATCCGGCCGGATTCTGTGAATGGGACGATGCCTCGCGACACATTTCCAGACAGCTCTACAAGCCGGTTTTTTCCCTCCATATCCATGATGACGACCTGTGGATGTATGTGCTGTTTAACAATGGCCAGGTCGCCGGTTGTTTTAATCCGGTGCCCCAGTACTGGCAGGAACTTGATCCCCGGGAGAAAGCCGTGTGGAAAGGCGATCCCGAACAGGTGGCTCACCTGGTCCCCGGTCTCAGCCCCGACCGCATTGCCAATTATTATGTAGAGTGGAATCTGGAAAACACCCAGGACGTCAAGGCGTATCCCGAGGATGAGTTTACTATGGGCGACTGCTGGCAGATGTGTGATTTCATGAACAAAATCGGCCTGGTCTTCCCCCTGGCCGACGACGGCGCCCCGCTGGGCCGGACATTTCGATTCTTTTCACCATAAATCGTGAACTCTCAGCGCTCGTTCAGAGTACCCAGTGTCTGATTGGATGCTCCGCTAACGCGCTGGGAGTTCATGCTTTAGCATGTTTTTATCACTTCTTTTCACATTTTAAATTCCGCTGAAACTGGACTCTCAACGCATTATCCACAAAGTCATCACTAACAGAAAAATTAGGTTTAATTTTCTGTTGAAATTGCTATAATATTCCATGTGTAAGAATAAAACAAATGGCTATGGATTTAAGTTTATTTATATTGATTTGTTTGAGATGAAAGCATGATATGGATACAATATCGAAGTATATATTAATGATATTACTTGCCGCATTAATGTATAGCTGTAAAGATAAAAGAGGTCCGATTATTATTAATACAGATGAATTTACTGAAATATTTTGCCGGGAACTAAAATCATTAGATAATACCCTTTCAATAGAGGTACGGGCAGAACTTGAAATAAAGGTAATAAATCAAGATGGGAGGGAGCGAACGATTTATTTATATAATGCATACCAGAAGTATCAATCCGTCCCTGAGCAGCTTAATGATATTATTGGCTGGTATGCCCGATCCCTGATAGAAACTGCACCTGAAAATACCCCAATAAGTATCGAAATTGACCATGTAGTGCCTGTCGTAAAAAGTATTGATTACCCAATTGCACTTAAAAGCTCGTTAATAGAATCAGGTTATGAGGCGGATAAGCTTGATTTGTACTACGAAAAAATAAATGAGGTTCTTGTTGTCTTGTATGCAATTAATTCAGATAATAAGATCAAATTTCTCTCTGAAGAAGAAGTAGATTCTCTAGGCATTTCCCGAGAGCAGCTAAGATTAGAGACTATAAAAAATATGCGTAGAATCCTACCGGAAATAGGTGTTCATTGGGGAGAGGGCGTGTACATGGTTATGGCGGGTGGAATATGGGAAGCCAATTTAATCCTGTTGGATTCATTATGGACGCGAGAAAATTTCAAGGTTCAGGGAGATTTTGTCGTAGCTATTCCCAGCCAGGATCTGCTTTTTGTAACTGGAAGCGAGCATACCGATATAATTGACAGGTTCAGGATAATAGCCAAAAAAGGTTTTAATGAGAACAGCTACCCTATTACAGAAGAACTTTTCATCCGCAGGGAGGGGGAATGGATTGTACTGGAAAACTAATCCAAATATATCAGGTACGATTACGAGATGAGTACGATCAAGGATGAGGCGGTATGTATATTGGCTCGGAATTATTCTGAGACGAGTCAGATAGTGAGTATGTTTTCGCTGGGTCATGGCAGGTTCAGTGCGATAGCCAAAGGGGCGCGTCGTGAGCGGGGTCAATTCGGGGGGGGGATTGATTTGTTAACGAGTGCGGACATTCAGTTTGTCCCGGCCCGCAGCGATAGCAGCCTGGCCACGCTGACGGAATATACCCTGAAGGATTCGTTCCCGCTTATACGCCGGGACCTGTTGACGTTAAATTGCGCCCAATATATGTGTGAGATATTATCGTTATTCACCGGGGAGATGGATCCCCATGAAAATCTTTATCGGACCTTTATTGATACCCTGGGTCGGCTTGAGCAAACCGATGAGCCGGCAGGAGTATTAGTGGTATTTGAGCTGGAATTGTTAAAAGAAATCGGACTGAGTACGAACTGGCAGGAGTGCGCCGTTTGTGGCGGGGCGATACAGGATAAGAAATCGATTTATTTCAGCAGTACTCAAAGTGGGCCTGTATGTCGTGATTGTGAGCCGGGGCTGGTGGAAAAACGCCGGTTGGAGCCCGCGGTTCTGCAGTTGATGCAGAAATCCGCCAGTATTCATAGTGTTTCCAGGGAAGTGATATTAAAAGCCCATGAATTACTTTGTTATCACCAGATGCACCTGGCCGGCAAAAAAACCAAGCTTATGGATTTTGTTAATTCATTACTACAGCGAAACGTATAAAAAAAATGGATGATTTTGAAGTCAGTGACAATTGGACTGAGGAAGAGGAAGACTTTGACGAGCCGGGTCGTGACCGTGATGAGATAACCGAATGCCCGAATTGTAAAAAGCCTATTACGCCTGACCTGGATAGCTGCCCGTTTTGTGGTGATATCCTGTTTCGTTACCTAAGAGATGGTACGTTTTCTCCCCGTAAGGGGCCGCTGGTAAAGGTCATAGCCGTCCTTATAGTCGTTATGGTTCTACTGGTTATACTTGGATTATTGTTACGGCAGATAGGATTTTTATAATTTCTGATCCGGCTAAAAAAATAGCGGTAATTTAAGGCAGTTTTAAGCGGCGGTCGATAAAATAACTACAAGGCTGTGGGTCTCCCAGTTGTTACTGGGACAGCCTGGCTTGGAGGGTCCGGGTAACGGCGAGCTCGGATCCTTCTTTTTTTGTTTTTTTCAGTAATTTTACTTATTTTCTCACTTTGTAAGGACGCCAGCGTCAAAAGTATGTGGCAGCTTTGATACTGAGTTATAAAGCCTGTTTTACATTAATAAAATTGACTTTTGACGGCGGCATCTGTAAGCTCCGGCCTGTATTTTTCGAAAAATCGGGCCGGTAAGGTCAATGTCATTTTATTGCTATTTCTGGTCATTATCCATTTTTGGCGGATTATACCTTTCCAGGGCCTGAATAAGTCACTATGGTCGTCATAGGGCTGGAATATTTTAGTTATCGGTCCTTCATGGCTGTTGTTTTTCGGCAACGTTTAGTGGCGGCTGATAAAAAATCATAATTATATTGATTGCAGGTAATTAGGTATAATATAGAAACAGGCATATCGCGGCTCTGATATTATAAATCAACACATTTTCTTTAACTGGTGCTTCCAGAGGGATGTTAATAAATATCCTTGCATTGAATAACTATTTGTGTTATAAAGGATTATATAAATGTGTTATTACCAGGCGTTTAAGGAGGGCTATCTGGTATTGATTTTGCAGTATGAATTATGATGGAGAGTATAGGAGGGAACTAACTAGTCCCTTCGAAATCAAAGAAATATACTTCTTTTGATCTATCTGGAAGTTTGCAACAGTGGAGAGGAGAAGAGTAATTGTCAGCTTTTTCTGAGCGGACTTTGGTAGTATTATATGGTGATGATTTAATTCTGCGTCGTCATATAGTTGGACTCATCCATCAATTAAAAGGTCTTAAACCCCAAATAATTAATAAGTTACACGATTTTGGCCGTCTGCTGGAAGATGGGCATGTGGGCCTGGCAGTCTTTATCATTTCAGAAAGTCCGGACCACCGATTTTCAGATAATTTTAAGGATATAATGGATTTTATCCCTCATCTCCGTCGGAAGGAACCTTATTGCCAGATATTACTTATTGCCTCGTCTAAACTTACACTGGAACAGAGCTTTCAGGCGGCACGGTCAGGCGTAGCGGCTATTATTGATGCTACTAACGGCCATTTTGATGATAAGGTGTCGGAACATATCAATCAGGCTTACCGGCATCATCTTAAACTTCAGAGGCAACACACTCAAAAGAGCCCTCAGGATGCTATAAACAACCTGGTGGGCAATAGTAATGCCCTGACCCATGTCATGAAGCTGGCACGTCGGGCTGCTCAGGTTTCTGATGTTCCGGTAGTCATTTATGGTGAGTCAGGCACCGGCAAGCAGCGTCTGGCGGAGATTATCCATGAAATGGATGAAAAACGTCATCTCCATCCTTTTGTCTGTGTTAATTGTGCTGCTATAAGTGGGACACTGGCCGAAAGTGAGCTGTTTGGCCACCGCAAGGGTGCATTTACCGGGGCAACCGAGGACCGACTCGGGTATTTCCGGGCGGCTGACGGCGGGGTTATTTTATTAGATGAGATTGGAGAGTTGAGCCTTTCATTGCAACCCAAGATTCTTCGTGTCCTGCAGGAAGGGTTGGTCATGCCGGTAGGTAGTGACAGGGAATATCATGTCGATGTACGGGTTGTCGCTGCGACCCATAGAGATTTAAAGGAAATGGTTCAGGCGGGTACGTTCCGACTGGACCTGTATCAGCGTTTAAATGTCATTCAATTGCGTGTCCCATCGCTGCGCGAACGTAAAGAAGACATACCTAAATTGTTTGAACATTTCCTGGAAAAATACGCTCATTACAGTGATTGTCGTATCCAGTCCGTAGATCCCCAGATATATGAGATACTCTCCTACAATGTCGATTCCGGCAATATACGGGAACTGGAAAATATTGTCAGACAAATTCTGATTTTCAAGGAGCACGGCGATCATATCAGCGTAACCGATCTGCCCCCGCAGATGCATGATAATACGATTACTCCAACAATAGATGATAACGAGGATGTTCATGTTCCGGACACGACCATAGAAGCTCTGGCCAGCGGTGGCAAGAGATTATCCGATGCCGTGGAGGAATATGAGAGATTTATGCTCTCTCGTTTGATAGATCGTGGTATTAGTCAAACTGTATTAGCCAGCAGTCTGGGTATTACCCGACGAACGCTCTATAATAAACTTCAGAAATACAATTTGCGATAAATAGAGATCCAGGCCTGATTGTATCTGGGTGGAATATTTTTTCCCATACCGGGCAATATGATTCAATTTCTCTTATAAGCCTATTTTTAACAGATATTAATAAACATTTCAGAAATCCTTAAAGCTGTATCATATCCGGAATCGGGAAAAATAATTCACGACAAGCCGGATACTTAAAAAATTGCATATCCTTATAATCTTCAACAGACACGACAGAATCGTGGTTAACGTGTTATAAACACGCATGTTATTTGGAAAATAAATAATAACAGATTATCAACGGCTCCTGGTACAGTTATTGCTTGTAGTATAAATAACCAATCTAGGAGTATTGATGAATGTTTTGTGATGATATGAAATCTGGTTCTGAGGTTCGTTTTAAATTATCCAGTGTAATTTGCCCGGACCAGGAACAAGTCATTGAAAACATTACCAATCGTCTGGCTCTGACCGGTAAGATATTACAGTTAAGTGATGCCGGTGATAAAAGGAATTTTTATGCTGTCGTTCAGGTGGGTGGCATCATGAATCCATTAATCGTACCGATCAGTGAAATTGAAATATGTAGTGCTTCCCTGGAGGAGGAAAAGCTGAAAAAATAAGTTTGCTCTCTCTCTCCCTCCCAGGCTTGAGAGTTTTCCCCGAACTTCGAGCCTGGGCCCTGAAACAAATCGGCATTGGTTTTATGATGCCGTTAACGATAAAAAATAAGTTTGCTCTCTCTCTCCCTCCCAGGCTTGAGAGTTTTCCCCGAACTTCGAGCCTGGGCCCGAAAACAACCGGCTGACAGCCGTTACGAATCAATAAGGTTGTGAGTGATGAATTAGTGCTAAGGCCCTGAGGGGCCAAAGGGCAGGATATAATAAAGCACTATTCACTCACAACCGGCATTTCCGGGACTATACCAAATCGTAATACCGTAATTGTCCAAACTGGGTTGTAATCTGTTATTATGGCGCCAGCGTCAAAAGTATTGCGAAGGCTTGTTTCTGGATTAAAAACAATGGTTTTAAGTGCCAATATCCACTTTTGACGGTGGCATCTATTGTCTGGTTGGTTATATAATCGTCGCAGAACCTTTTATGCGCGGATGGGTATTAATTTTCTTTTTCTTGATAAACAATCGGAATTAGTTTATCGTAATATATTGATATGAGATATGTTAAGGCGATTCATGTTATTTTATTTACCTGTTGTCTGGTATTTTCGCTTAATCCATGTGCCGGGCTGGCCCCAGACGAGATTGCCCTGGTGGTCAACAGCACTAGCCCGGATTCCATGGATGTAGCCCAATATTATTGTCAGAAAAGGGCGGTCCCTGCTGATCATATAATCTCTGTTCCGATGTCCGATCGTGAAAGTATCAATCGTAAGGACTATATTGAGAAGATTGCTCCAGCCATCCGGGAACGACTTGGGCAGCCGGACCTCAAGGACAAAATCAAGTGCCTGATAACAGTCAGTGGAGTCCCTTTACGGATCAATTCTTATGTCCCCCAGGGCCAGATGAAAGAATGGTGTGATCTGGTCATTAAAAATCTTGATACCTATTTCGGCGAACTCCGGCAGTTAACCGAGGATTTTCAGGCTCTGGCCAATCCTGAACTCGTCGGCCAAAGGGGTCCTGAGCAGGACAAGGAGTTTCGCTTATCTCGAAATCCTTTAGATCTGGAAAAAGAGGTTCTGAAGATGTATCAGGAGGCCACTCAGGCCGTGGGGGCCGCGGGTAAAGCCATCATGACAATTCAGCGTAATAAAGAATTAGGCTATCAGGAAAAAGTACAGACCTTTGCTCGCTTGTATTTTAAATGGAGTGGTTTACAGGGGCAGGCTCAGCGTCTGGCCGGACAATTGCAATATATGCCCGACAATCAGCAGAAACAGAATGAACAGGCCCGTCTTGATGAGGTCCAACAGCGGTTAGAATCTATAAAGGTTCAGATAGCCCAAATCAACCAGGAAGCTCTGGATGTTACCAATAAGGACAAATTGTATAAATTAATGCTTGAGGCCGGTGGGCTGCAGTTACTATGTCATCCGAATGTATTACTGAGTGACCGCCGGCAGTTTGACGACCAGAACAGCCTTTCTGCGTTTGATAGTGAACTCACGCTCGTGTTATGGCCTGCCTATCCATTTAGCGGCCATCAACCCAATAAGCTGTTGGAGTATGAATATGATTTATCTAAAGTATATAAAACTCCGGAGCATAATGAGCCCACGTTAATGGTGTCGCGTCTGGACGGACCCTCTTTAGCGATTGCCAAAGGATTGATTGATCGGGCATTGGCTGCCGAGCAAAATGATTTATGGGGAAAGGCTTATATTGATACCCGGGGTATTTACACAGATAGCGATCAGGTAGGGGCTTATGGATACTATGACGATAAACTGCGTCGGACGGCTGATTTATTGCGTGAGCGTACAGCCCTGGATGTAATCACGGATAACCGAAGTGAATTATTTGAACCGGGAGCCTGTCCCTCTACCATGCTTTACGCCGGCTGGTACAGCTTACGTAACTATATAGACTCGTTCGATTTTCTCGTGGGTGCGGTGGGGGTGCATATTGCCAGTTATGAAGCGGAAACCCTTCGCACCACAGAGCCCGGTCATCGAAGCGAAAATGTATGGTGTAAACGGATGCTGGAAAAAGGGATTACCGCCACATATGGAGCTGTGGCGGAACCGTACCTATACAGCTTTCCCCGTCCGGACCTGTTTTTCCAGGATCTGGTCAGCGGGCAGTATTGCCTGGCAGAATGTTTTTATCGTTGTAATCCCTATAATTCATGGATGTTTACTCTTATTGGGGACCCCCTGTATCGACCCCGTTTCGCAAAGGGCGCAGGTCAAATAGAACCTGCACCATTAAAGAAACCGGCGCCCCCGCCCGCTCCAAAGCCGTCTCCACCAAAAGCAGATAAACCGTCGACGCCTTTCCCTCCGGCTCCCTCGCCGCCGGCAGAGAATACACCGAGAAAAAATCCGCCTGAGAAACGACCAGCCGGAGGCGGCTTCAGACCGGTCTTTTAGACGCCAGCGCCAAAAATATTGCGCACGCTTGTTTCTGGATTAAAAACAGCGGTTTTAATTGCCGACATCCACTTTTGGCGGAGGCATCCTTTTAATCGTGTTCTGTATTTTTTCCAGGAAGGATCATCCAGGCGGATATCAGATATTATTTTCCTTTACGGATAGTCAGGTATAAAATATATTATATGACGAGAATTACATACTGGAGAATCCTATGAATCAGAAACAAATTACAGACCTGACCGCCGCGATTCTAACCTTGTCCGAGGGACTGGATGCCACTCATGAAGTAATGCGCAGAACGCTATCCTTTCAGGCGGAACTGCAGGAAACCAAAATACTGGAACGTTTTATCCCCCCGCCCGTCAGACCCACCGAAAACCGCTTCCAGAGATGGAAAGAACAAATGGAATCCGGAATCTGAGAATGATGATGTTTAACTCACTGTGAAAAGGCATACGTTGTTATTTTCTTTACAACACTTTGTGCCTTCTAAATTGAACGATTTCAACGCAATTGGTCAAGTTGCTTAATTAGTACGGAAATGGGTCACGATCGATACCAATAATGGAGCATGTTGCTTAAAGCCTTAAATACAAAAGACTTGATTGCAAATACTTAAAAACGTAGACAATTTTATGGGACGATAGTCTGTTTATATTATTAGTTTTTTCTTGTAAATTACGATCAATTTGTTTATTATATACTATATTGTAATAAGTTGAGTCGATTTTCGATGCCGTAAGTATAATTAGAAAGGTAGGTTAAATAAAATCATGTAAAACAGGCAGAAGTACAGGGATATATCATTAGGAACTTAAGTTTCAGGAAATTTATTATCTGAGAGGCTTTCCCAGACTTTTGCTTCGACAATTTAATACTGTAAGTCACTGATACTAGTGAACGCTTCTGTTATAACCACCAGTTTTTATATGGGAAAGCGTGCATTAGAAAGTGCCCCGATCAGGGGCATTGTCAGCATGTGTTTCTCATGGGTTCTGGTGGACCTTAACAGTGCACATTGCGGCGATGTCCCTTTTTTTACATGGAAGGGATTATCCTGATGTCCAAGTTACTAATTCAGAAGTGCTTTCTTGGCTTTCCCTGGTACATATCTTTATTAGGTATAGTAAGGACCAATAATAATCATAATACAGTGTCATTAAGCAGAATTATGGCTTGCAGAAAGGAGCTATTTATGGTAAAATAATACCGATTATAACAAGTTGAGGAAAAAAGCAGGTTCAAATTATTAGGAGTATGATCATGTTCAAGAAGATCTTAATTGCGGTGGTACTGATCTGGGTATCGGTTGGTATTGTTCATGCGCAGGTTGAAATCAATATTTCGACGGACAAGAATATTTATCAGTTGGATGAGGATATAACAGTATATGTGTCCGCCTATAATCCAACCGATGAAACAATCGTACTTGGTTTTTCGACAACTTACCAGGTAACATATATAATGGATGACATATTTGATTGGTCAGATTATCATTATTTTAGCGCAATACCAACTAGTATCTCTATTGCTTCCTTAGATACTTACGTTTGGGAAATTATACATGACCAAGAAATGAGGGATATTTACCTGTTGGAATTAGGTGTGCATTCGGTAGTCGGGAAAGTAGTAAGTAATGGAATAAGTCCGGTCTATGAATTTGAAGTAATCCCTGAGCCCACCTCATTATTGCTTATAAGTTACGGAATATTAGTTACCAGAATAAGAAGAAAAACCATTATAAAAAATTCGACTTTTAGATTTTAGTATAGATCGAGGCTTTTGTTAAACTTTTGATTACCTGAAAGGAGCAGTCATGTACGCAAAATCTGTCTGTACATATTGGTTGGTCATATCGATATTTTTTGGTTTTTACCACAACTCAGTTTCTAAAGCAACTAATGATAACACTCATAAGCCGGAATAATATAAAATGTCAAAAATTAAAGAAGGGCATAATTTTGAAGAAATAACAGAAGGCGCTGAATATAAACCGGGAGAGTTGATAATCCGTTATGCCCCCAAGGCGGATATATCCTCTCGAACCAAAACCGAGAAGGAATCAATTTTAAACTCTCTGGGAGGAGCAAAGATAAAAAGAAATTATAAAAATGTTATGGATCTGACTTTAATTGAACTGCCTCCCGGCCAGACTGTAAAAGACGCCTTGAAAACATATAACAGAAATAGTGAAATATTATATGCCGAACCCAATTACAAAATCAAAATTACTAGTGCCGTTTCCAGTTAGACAGTTTCTTTTTTCCTTATAGCTTAAGCGGTTTTCTTTGTATGAGTACGACAATACGAATTCCAGTCTTTCATACTAATCCCCCGGCGGCCGTTTCGCCAGTCGAGATACGTTTCAATGGCCGCCTGTTGTTCCTCATGGCTGCGATAATCGGTATTATCAAGGGCATACTTTTTCAGGGCGGTAAAATGGCATTCGATCCGATTCAACCAGGACGCATTCGTCGGTGTCCAGCAGAACCGAATGCGATGTTTCGCCGCATAATTCACCGCCTCGCGGTTCAAGTGGTATCTGGCATTGTCCAACACGATATGAAGCGTTTCGCCGGAACGATACTGCCGGCGCAGCCATTTCAAAAAAGCCAGAAACGCCACGCAGTTCTTCTTCTCCGTGAACAGGCCCTTGAGCGTATCCCGCTCAAGGTCATAGACGCCAAACATATACCGGACGCCGCCTTTACGATGATACGTCGCCCGCAAGCGATCCACATAGCCGGTGCGAGCGTAATGTTTGCCATGACGCGGTTGCAGGTTCAACGGTCCAAATTCATCCACCGAAAGACGCCGTCCTCCTTTGGGACGCCGGGCGTTCATAAGGTTTGAGCGTCCGTGCTCTGACTCGGTTCATTTTTGGTTCTCCACTAATAAACCGGCTGCTCCTACAGCCGTAGT
>JAFGHE010000098.1 GCA_016930295.1 Sedimentisphaerales bacterium | reverse complement strand
TGACCGCCTGCCTGATAATATAACAGGACAAGTATGCCTAAGCTTTGCGCAGGCATGCCACCCTGAATATCATGGTAAACAGAACTCGGCTTACGCGTCCACTCTGTTTTTTGACTGATTCATAATGAAAGTAGATTATGATGCGTGATATTTAAATTGGATAAAAAAAATGAATTATCAAATTTTACCTGCGACAATTGAGGATGTGGTGATATAGAAATTTACTATTTAGAAAAAATAAATTTAAAAAGCGACAAATAAATATTTTGGTAGTGGAGTATGTTATTGCGTAGGTAAAGAAGGCGTAAGCATCTGTGACTATACTTTATAAAAAATATATTAGTAAACAAACCGTAACAATTTTGTAACAAATGAAAATTATTTTACATTTGGATGTATGTCTGAATAAGACTCTAGTTTATTATTGTGGAGGTTCAGAGTATTATGAAAAGATACGTGAAATGTAATTTCTTGGTATTAATGGGTTTAGTGGCATTTTTGGCAGGACTGACAGGCTGCGTGGTCGTTTGCGGGCCCGATGGGTGTAAGGGGCATAGTTTTCCGGGCAAATTTGAAAAGACGCAGAATATTGATCAGCCCTTTAAAGGCAACATTGAAATAGCGGTTAATAGTCCTTATGGCAACATTGAAGTCACGGGTGATGATGTTTCCCGGTTGAGGATTGACGCCCACATTGTAGTAAGAGCCGAAACGGATGAACTTGCCGGGCAGTTCGCGGAAAATATTTTTATCGGGGTGGAAACGTGGACCAAGAGAGCATCGGTTATTGTCATGGATCCCCTGGAAGATGAAGATGAAAAAGACTATTCGATATCCGTTGATTACATCATTAGATTACCCCGCGATTCGTCTTTGGAACTGGAATCCCATAACGGCTGCTTACGCATAACCAATATCGCAGGCCACTTGAAAGGTACAACCCATAATGGAGAGATTATTGCTCAGTCTATTGGAGAAGATGTTCAGTTATTAAGTTATAACGGCTCTGTTGACGTAACGGATGCCGCCTCTGACGTGGAGGTGGAAACTCACAACGGAACCATAAAAATGTCAGGTGTCAAGGGCGACCTGGTTTGTAAAAGTTACAATTTATCCATTCTGGCCGAAGAGGTTGCCGGTGATGTCAGGGCCGAAGCTCATAACGGCAAGATAACGATACAGTATGTCCCCGAGGTCGAGAAGGAATTAAATATCAGGTTATTCAGCTATAATGGAGCTATAAAATTAAAGCTTCCCCAGGCTTTTTCAGCCCAATTCGATATTAAAACCCAAAACGGTAAAATAAAGACATCGGTGCCCCTAACGATTGACGGAGAAATCGATAGCGACCATTATAAAGGTAAAATCGGCGACGGCCGCGGCCAACTCGATATTGAAACCCATAACGGATCTATATATATAGAGTAGTTGTCAATAAGGCTAAAAGTTTACTTTGTTATAAGGACAAATGATGACAAACGTATTTTGCTTAATCTCCTTTATGGCAAAGCCGTTTGATCCAGTTATTGAAGTCATCGGAGAGGGTGTAGATAACCGGCACGATGAGCAATCCCAGCCAGCCGCCGGCGATGAGGCCGCCGATCATGACCATGGCCATGGGGGCACGCATCTCGCCGCCCCAGCCCAGCCCCATGGCCAGGGGGATCATGGCCACCACGGTGGTCAGGTTGGCCATAAGGATAGGGCGCAGGCGTGTCCTGCCGGATTCGATAATGGCCTCAAACCGATCTCTGCCTTCCCGGCGCAGGATATTGATATAATCAATGATAATAATACTGTTGTTGACCACCAGGCCGACCAGCATAATAACTGACATGATGGAAAAAATGGAGAATGTGCCGCCCATAAGGAACAGCGCGATAAAGACACCCATCATGCTTAAGGGCAGAGATATCATAATAATCAAAGGCTGGGTAAAGGATTCCAGCAGCGAAGCCAGCAGCATATACGTCAGGCCAATCGCCATAATCAGAGCCACGAACAGGCGGCCGAAACTTTCCTGCATCTGTTCGACTTCACCGCCAAAAAAGACTCTAACGTCCGGGTATTCGTTCCGGATAGACTGTGTTTCCCGCATGATATCAGCCACGACATCTCCGGCACTGCGGTTACTGAGGGCGCAAGAGACTGTGATCAGGCTTTGACGGTTCTTACGAAAGATCTGAGAAGGACCGCTAGTGTATTTGATTTGTGCCACTTCGGGCAGAGGGATCAGAGACCCCTGTTGGTTCATCACTGTTAATTGATTCACATCGTCAACGACTTCACGGGACGCTTCATCCGCCTTGACTCGTATATCATAATTATAAGCGCCTTCCCGATATTCACTGACAATCAGTCCCTCAAATATCGCGGCCACCACGCGCGAGAGGTAACTGGTATCAATGAAATTTTCCCGGCATTTTTCCCTATCCGGTATAACATGGATTTCGGGTTGTCCCAGGCGATAGTTGGTATCGATATCCACGGCACCGGGCACGCGCTGCGGATCGGAAATAACCTGCATGACCTTTTGAGCCATTTCATTGATCTGCCTGAGATTATCGCCGGTCAGTTCCATCTGGATAGGCGCTTCGCCGCCGCCGCCGGCACTGGCTTCCAACAGCTTGATCCGAGCGCCCGGAATATATTCCCGTCCCAGCACCGGCCGGAGACGGTCGATAATCTCCCCCGTACTTTGCCGGCGATCCTTTTTGTCCAGCAGAGTTACAAAAATCTGTGCAATATTGACCCCCTGACTGGAGCCCCCGATTTCCACCCCGATGGAACTGCCCACCGAAGTATAAAGTGATACCAGTTCAGGTAATATTTTCGGGTCGGACAACACTTTCTCTATTCTTGTCACGGTCTCATCCGTGGTTTCAATTCGGGTACCCACCGGCATCTCCACGGATACTACAAATCGACCCTGGTCCATATTGGTAATGAATTCCGAACCAATAAATTTTAGCAGATGCGTGGTCCCGTAGAAAAGGAGTAAGGTAATAATCAATGATATAAAACGATGGTTAAGGCACCAGCCCAGGGCATGTGAGTAGGTTTCGCGCAGGGTTCGCAGGGAGGCGTCGAACCCTCGTCCAAAACGATGAAGTATATTCTGACCTGTTACCTGAGTGTTTTTTTCAGTCAACAGCTTGGACGCCATCATGGGAGTCAGGGTAAACGATATGAACAGAGAGACTATGGTGGCAAACGTGGCAGTCAAACCGAAATCCTTGAAGAACTGTCCGACAATACCTCCCATAAAGGCGATGGGTACAAATACCACTACATTGGTTAAGGTAGTGGAGCTTACGGCAATGGCAATCTCGCCGGAGCCCTTATCGGCCGCCTCTTTGGGAGAAAGGCCCAGATGCAGGTAACGGGTAATATTTTCCAGAACCAGAATGGCGTTATTCACCAATACTCCCACCGTCATGGCCAGTCCCATCAGGCTCATCAGATTCAGGGTGAAGCCCATCAGATACATAATGATAAATGTACCCAGTACGGAGATAGGCATGCTTAAGGAAATAATAAGCGCGCTGCGCAGGCTGTGCAGGAACAGAAACAGGGCGATAGCCGTCAGGACAATCCCGACAAACATATTATCAAAGACATTCCTGATAGA
This sequence comes from Sedimentisphaerales bacterium, assembly GCA_016930295.1. Taxonomy (GTDB): domain Bacteria; phylum Planctomycetota; class Phycisphaerae; order Sedimentisphaerales; family SM23-30; genus JAFGHE01. The sequence continues at coordinate 4,636 of JAFGHE010000098.1, read as the reverse complement.
AGAACTGATCCAGGTGGCCCGTTCATCGATAATCCTGATATCATAATCTGAAGGCAGGTCTTCCAGCAGGCTTTGTATCTGTTTGCGGATTTCAGCATCCACCGCTATCGTGTTGCCGCCGGCACGTTTCTGGACGGTCATACCGACGCAGGTCTTGCCGTCTGCCCTGACTTGTGTTCGTATCTCTTTGAAGGTGTCCAGAATCTCGGCCACTTCCCTGAGATAAATGCTGCGCCCGGACCGAACGGGAATAGTCAGGTTTCTGATTTGTTCCAGGTCAGTAAATTTTCCCAGCAGTCTGATGTTATATTCCATATTATTTTGTTTGATATGTCCGCCGGGGCTCTCCAGATTGGCATTGGCCACGGCCATGGCAACGTCGGTGATACTCAGACCGTAAGCGCGTAAACGCTGCTGGGAGGTGATAATATGGATTTCCCGTTCTTCGCCGCCGATAATAGTGACCGAAGCAACATCAGGAACCGTGGATATGCGGTCTTTTATGCGTCGGTCAGCCATTTGAAAGACCTCACGTAATGACCGCGGTGCGGATATGGCCAATTGCAGGATGGGCTCGGCATTAAAATCAAATTTCATTACCACCGGATCTTCGGCCGCTTCAGGAAGTAAAGAGCGCACCAGGTTGACTTTGGCACGGACATCTGCCGCCGCAACATCCACGTCCATTTCAAGGTAAAACTCGGCCAGAACCAGGCTGCGCCCCTGCTGGGAAATACTCCGCAGATGCTTGATACCTTCCACCGTGCTGATCTGATCTTCCAGTTCCTTACTGATAAGCTGTTCCACTTCCTCCGGACCCGCACCCTCATAGATGGTGGTCACGGTTACCATGGGAAAGTCCACTTCCGGAAACATTTCGCGCGGCAGTTGAATATAGCAAAACAGTCCAATACCTCCCAGGGCCAGCATAATCATGGTTACCAGAACCGGTCGTAATATGGATAATTTAATTAAATTCATGGAATTGCGTTATCGTTATTTATCTTAAACACGGCGTTTGAACAGGGACAAAGCCACAATGGCTTTAGCACCACTATCTTTACGCTAAAGGATGATCACTTTGTCGCCCGGCTTGACCTGGTAACTCAGGGTAATCACTTTATCGCCGGGTGATAACCCTTCGACAATATGGATAGTATCCTGATAGGTCTTACCGACAGTAACATCTCTGCGTTGAACAATTAATTGATGATCCAGGATCAAGACATAATTATGATCTCCTTCAGAATGAACCGCATCAAGGGGGACAACCATAGCCTGACGGATCTGGCCGGTGATAATCTGAGCCCGGGCAAACATGCCGGGCAGGATAAGCCCCTTTTCATTATCGATTATGATCCTCGTTCTATAAGAACGGTCCGTCTGGTTTGCCAGCGGATTAATCTCGGCCACGGTGCCGGAAAAGGCTGTATCACCGAGACTATCTACCCTGATTTCCACGGTCATACCTACAGAAACATGAGGGATATAAAGTTCTGAAATATTCAGGTCCAGGTACACCTTACTGATATTGCATAGCTGAAAGATCGGTTTATTCATTTCCACGACATCGCCGGGCTCCAGTATTTTAAGGGTCACCACTCCTGAGAAGGGAGCTCTGAGATAGTGATCGTTCAGATCCTTTTGCGCCCGATCAAGAGCGAGCTGGGCCAGAGTGACCTGGGTCCTGGCAATTTCAATATCTTCCTGACGCGGGCCTTTTTTGATAAGTTCATACTGGGCCGTAGCGGCGTCCAGGGCTGCCCTGGCCGTACTGTATCCGCTCTGAGTATCCTGCAATTGTTTGAGAGTAGTGGCTTCCTCGTCGTAGAGCTGTTGCTGGCGCTTAACTTCGATTTCCTGTAGTTCAAACGCGGCCCGGGCCTGTTCCATCATAGCGCGGGCGGCATCAATCTCTTCGGGGCGTGAGCCATTTTCCAGACGCGTAAGCTGTTGTCGAGCCTGGTCCAGCCCGGCCTGGGCATTGGCGAGCCTTAATTTACTGGTCGTGTCTTCCAGGATGACCAGCAAATCCCCCGGTTCAACCAATTGCCCGGTTGTAACAGGGATTTCCATGATCCTCTCAGTAAGTGTGGGTGAGATGCTAATCTGCTGACAGGGCTCGATCGAGCCGCTTAAAGATATCGTTTTTTTCAGGTCACGAACCTCGGTCTCAAAAACCTTGACCGGAATACCTTCTTTCTCCTGGATTTTATCGATGCTTTCGGCAGATTGGGTGGTATGAAGTTTATAGATCCGATTCACTACGGCCGTACCCAAACCCAGTAAAATAACGGTAAATATCAACCATTTCTTCATTGTATATTATCCTCGGTATTCGCTTCCTGATTGTTTATTTTATCCTCATCAGGTGGTTCCTGGAGATATGATGTTTCGATTTCCGGTATCAGCAGGGGCAGAGGCTCTTCCCCGATGGTTCCCAGAGCGGCATTGAGATTTAACTGGGCCAGTTGGTACGTATACACGGCGTTGTGATAATCAGAGCGAGCCTGGGCCAGTGCCAGGTCACTGGATATGACATCCAGGGACGTTACGGTTCCCTCCCGGTAACCCACCTGGGCCAGGCGCAGGGCTTCTTCGGCGTTTTGGACATTACTGATCTGGACCTTGACAAATTTCTCGCTGTTCTCCAAATAGAGCAGAGTCTGGGTAATTTCCAACTGGGATTGCTGTTCAAGTTTTTGTAGAGCTATTTTTTGTTTTTGCAGAAAGGCTTTGGCTTTGACGACCATACCGTCGGTGGCAAAACCGTCAAAAATCGGCCATTCCAACACTAAGCCGGTACTCCAGGTACGATCCCACGAGTCGCCGCCACCCAAATCAATGGATGAGGAGGCATCTTCTTCGCCGGAGCCGGTATTAGCAAAACTTGCAAAGTTTTCCGAGATAGACGGCTTCGAACGGGCATAGGTTGTCTGTAGATAGAGTTTGGGCCGATTGGTCGCCTGCGCCTGTTTGATGTTATCAAGAGCCAGGCGGATCATGGCTTCGCCGATAAGCAGGTCCGGACGGCGCTGCATCGCTATGGGAAAACATTTAGCTTCGGCAATTTGAACGGGTTCATATTCAAGTTTTCCTGAGAGTTCGACCCGGCTCAACTGAGATACTCCCAGAGCATCCAGTAACCGGGTTTTTGCCAGAGAGGCTTCATTTTGCGCTCTGATCAGATTCGCTTCGATGCTGTTGAGCCTGACTTCCGCCTGTAATACTTCAAAACGTGTGGCACTGCCGTAACGCAGTTTTTTCTGGGATTCTTCCACCAGTTTTTGTGCGTTAATCCGGGACTGCAGAGAGACATTGACCAACTCTTGAGCTAACAGGGCGGCGATATAATTTTGACGTACCTGTAATTGTACCGCCTGAATGGTCTGGCGTAACTCCTGACGGGTCTGGTAACCGAAGACCACGGCGGCATCCAGTGCCGCTCCGGTAAGACCGCCCAGGTATAAAGGCTGCCGAGCCAGTAACTGGAGCATATATGTTTCTGATCGAGTATCAAAACCGGTGTTATCGTTTGACATGGCAGAGCCGGAAATTACCACCGACGGCATGGCTGTAGAAACAGCCTCGGTCATCTGGCCCTGGGATTCCAACAGGCGCACTTTAGCATTCTGGACATCCTTGTTGTGAATCAGGGCCAGTTCAATACAATCATCCAGATTGACAGTACCGCCGAGAATTTCCAACTCTTCCATCTCGGAAGCATTGGGATCAAAGTCAATCGTCAGCATCCTCTGGGTACGTTTTAACCGGCTTTCCTGAATATCCCGGGCTACCCGATCCCGGGTATAATAATCACAGCCACCTGATAATAAAACCACTCCAGTCAAGCATATTAGCACGGTATGGATTTTAGTTCCGGTGAAGTGGCGGATAAAAGTATTGGATATTATGGCGGTCATTTATTTTTGCTCACTCCGTCAAAGAACAAACGTACCATAGTCTCAAACTTACTCTCGAAAGACAATTTATCGGGAAACATCAGCGATTGAAACATAAATCCATCCGTCAGATTATCCAGGGCAATAGTCATGTCCCATGGTATGATATCATCACGAAACAGTCCCTGCTCTATTCCTTCCTTAAAAACCTGCTCCAGACGGGTGTACACCTCATCAAAGAGTGGGGCGGCTATTTTCCACCACAGGTCACTATCGGTGAAACGGTCACCCAGCCGTTCCCGTGTATATAGCCTGGCAAAACTGTAATATTTTTTAAACAACTGTATCTTGGTGTCAATAAATGATTTTATAATAGCGCCGGGATCAGAGTGTTTATCCATAGCGGCCAATACTTCATCGCGCAATTGTACGCAACGCATTTCAATTAATTTTTGATATAACTCCTCCTTGCCGGGGAAAAATTTATACAGGGTGCCAACTGCAAATTCTGCGCGGCTGGCGATATCTTCCACGGTAGTGCGATGGAATCCCTTTTCAGCAAAGACCTCCTCCGCTGCATCCAGAATTTCATTGCGGTGCTGAATTTTTTCTCGTTCTTTTCGATTGGATGTTTCCGGCATTTATTCCAGGCCTCAATTTTTTAAATGCTTTTAAATTCTGCGTACATTTAAAGTAATGTAAAATTCAGGTCACATTATGAATATATATTCATT
>JAFGHE010000097.1 GCA_016930295.1 Sedimentisphaerales bacterium | reverse complement strand
TTTGTGCTGGACAGGCAGTTTGGAATGGATCAGGGATTTGATTCCTACGATGACCGTTTTGACCAGGATATAAATTCCATGGGGATTGCCGAGCGCCGGGCCGACGAGACCAGCCGCCATGCCATACACTGGTTGAGCAGAAACAAGAACAGGAAGTTTTTCCTTTTTCTGCATTATTATGATCCGCATTATACCTGGACACCGCCGGAGCCCTATGCGTCCACGTATGTGGATGATCCCTACGCCGGCGAGGTTGCCTATACCGATAACCAGATAGGTCGGGTACTTGACAAACTCAGGAAGTTGAATATATATGATTCCACCCTGATTATTATTGTCGGTGATCATGGCGAATTGCTGGGAGAGTATGGAGAGACGACGCATGGCTTTTTCATTTATCAGCCGGTGTTGCGGGTTCCGTTACTTATTAGGGCGCCGGGTCGGTCAGAGGGAAGAAGGATTTCCGAGCGGGCCGGCTTGATCGATATCATGCCCACGGTCTGCTCCCTGCTCGGGATTCAAGCCCCGGAAATTGTGCAGGGAATTGATTTGTCGTGCTATTTTAAGGACGAAACTTATTCCGCCGGAGAGAGGGAGTTCTATTGTGAGAGTATCACGCCCACGGTGTATGATTGTAATCCCCTGCAGGGCTTGATCGCAGATCGCTGGAAGTATATTCATACCACGCGACCGGAACTCTATGATCTGGTCCGGGATCCTTTTGAACTCAATAATCTTATGACGCAGGAGCCTCAACAGGCCCGTATCCTGGCGGATAAAATCAGACGGATCATGGAAACACGGGCCAGTCCCATCACCGGCGATACTAAGGTCGTCCTGGATAGCGAAAGCCGAACCCGGCTGGAATCGTTAGGCTACGTTTCCGGCAGTTCAGGGACGGATACTTTTGAATATGATGAAAGTAAGGATGACCCCAAGGATATTATCGATTTTCATGAACTGCACTTCTTGGCCAAGCTCATGCTGGCCCGGGAAGAATATGATAATCTCCGGCAAATAGGTGAACGCATGCTGGCAGAGCGGCCTGGTTTCTATCAGACGTATTATTACCTGGGCAATATGGCGTTCCGGCAGGGCGATGATGAAAAGACCGTTCTTTATTATCGTAAGTTTATAGAGTATGACGACCGGAATGAGCAGGTATTCAATAATCTGGGTCTGGCCCTGTGGCATCTGGACTGCCGGGAAGAGGCCCTCGAGTGTCTGGAGCGTGCTGTTGTTATTTCTCCGGACATGATGGAGGCTCATTATAATCTGGGTATGAAATTAGGCGAACTGGGTCGGCTGGAGGAAGCTCTCGAACATCTGGAGCTGGCATATAAGCTGAACCCGGACGATGCGGACGTGCAGGCAGAATTAATGACCCTAAGAGATAAATATTCAGCTGAGTAGTATAAATTGAACCGGGGGATGTTTTAGCTTGCCTGATATTTCCGGCAGGGTATAATTTATTCCGGAGTTCTGAAAGGTGAAATTGAGTATTTGATCGAAGCGTCCGGACGCCGGGGTCAAAAGTATGTTGAAGCTTTGATTCTGGCTCATAAAGCCTGACCCGGCGTCGCGCCGGGATTGACTTTTGGCGGTAGCGTGCGTCCAGATACCTCAGAGACGTTTAGTCATGTTTAACGAAAGGGATAGAGAATGAACAGGAGAAGAAGCCGGCGGTCTGGAATGTTTTTGTTTTTATGGATTTGCGGGGTGTTTGCCCTGGCATCGCAGAGTTGGGCCCAGATGCCGGACGAATGGGAGCAATTGACCCTGCAGGACAAGAACATGCTTCGCGCGCGGGTGCTGGATAAGTGGGATGCGATGAAGCCGGAAGAACAAGAGAAGTTACGAGAGCAGATGCGCCAGGAATGGCAACTGCAGTGGGATCAGTTGAGCGAGGAGGCAAAACAACAGAGGCGTCTTCGTTTTTCTGAGGTAGAGGATATGACGAACGAGCAACGGCAGGAGTATTTCAGGACCCGGATTGCCGACTATATGATAAAAAGGGCCTGGGACAAGATGAGAAAATTGGTAAGTGAAAGAAAAGGGGGCGGCAGTAGAATCAATCTGGTGATTGATCCGGGAAAGGTGGAAGGACATATTGACGAAAGGATTTACAGTCAGTCTCTGGATTCTGGATATCATTCGGTCAACGGTGGATTATGGGGGGAGATGGTCTGGAACCGCAGTTTTGAAGAGCCGGTCCGGCCCTCGCCGTTTTATAAAGAGACATTTTTACTGCCGCTTCGATACTGGCAGGCCTATGGCCCGGGTGATTTTGAGGTGAGCGGGGATAATCCCCTCAACAGTAAATTCAGTTTGAAGATTACATTGTCAGGAGATGGTTTCCAGGAGCACGAACCGGTAAAGATTGACCAGCCGGCAGATGAGGTGGAGGATGCGTTGGCGGAGGAAGGGCAGGACGAGCAGGAGGAAGAGGGTGAAATAATCTGGCAGGATGAGGAAGAGATAACTGGAGAGGAAGAGGACGAAATGGTCGGGAATGAACAGGGGGATCTCGACCAGGAAACGGATGATATCATAGATCAAGAAGCCTCTGCCGAGGAAGCGGGAGAGGTGAAAGATGCCGGGCGGCCGGATCAGACGGATAGTTCCTATCGGAATAAGGATGAAGCAGGGATTTTGCAGACGCCTTTGAAGATGGAGCAGGGTTTGAAATATTACGGTTCCATCTGGGCGCGCGGCGATAAGCAGGTAACACTGGTAGTGCGTCTGGTAAATCAGGTGTATAACTCCCGGATGTATGTTGACACCATGCTGGCGCAGACTGAAATAAGGATGCTAAATGATGAGTGGAAAGAATATAAGTTTAGTTTAAGACCGGAAGAGTCAGCAGAGAATGGCACACTCCAGATTGGCTTTCAGGGCCGGGGTACGGTCTGGATCGATCAGGTCAGCCTGATATCGGAAACGGCCCTGCAACTGGGTGGATTCCGGCCGGATCTGCTTCAGTCCATTATGGGTATGAAGCCGGCGATGCTGCGCTGGCCGGGCGGAATTTATCTTGGTGGGTATCGCTGGAAGGAGGGTATTAAAGCCGGGCATAAGCGAATGCAGTTGCCGGGAATGGCCGGGGATGATCTGGTTGATTATTCCTTTGGTCTGGATGAGTTTATTCGTCTGTGCCGACTGGTAGAGGCGGAGCCGGTGATTGTGATAGATATCAGCCGGGGTGTACAGGAAGCCTGTGATTGGGTGGAATACTGTAATGGGCCGGCGGACTCGCCGTGGGGTGGTATGCGTGCGGAAAATGGGCATCCCGATCCCTATGAAGTAAAATACTGGGAGATTGCGAACAGGCAGGGGGACAGGGCTGTGCAGGATTATTGTGAAATAGTAAAGGAGTATGTACCGGTGATGAAGGCCCTTGATCCTTCGATCCGGATCGTGGCTTGCGGCAGTGATCGGCAGGATATGGATTGGAATATTGACATGCTGGTTCACGGTGGTGACTATTTCGATTATCTGAGTTTACATTCTTATGAGGAGCCTGATAATTTTGCCGGGGGGCCGATGCGCTATGAAAAGTTTTTCCAGGAAGTCGGTAAGTTTATCGCCAAATCGCCAAATCCTGATATTAAACTGTATATTTCCGAGTGGAACGCAGACAGTACTGACTGGCGTACGGGTCTGTATGCCGCCGGCTTACTCAATGTGTTTGAGCGCAGCAGTGAAGGTGTCAGCATGGCGTCTCCGTCGCTGTTATTACGGCATGTATCCGGCGGCGCGCGGGATAATGCCCTGATCAATTTTAACCATGGTTCATCGTTTCCGGCGCCTAATTATGTTGTCATGAAATTATGGCACGATCATTATGGGCCGTATCGTATCCGGCTCAGCGGTAATGCCGGGGGATTAAATGCGGTAGCAACCCGCAGCAGTGACGGCAGCAAGGTTTATTTCAAGGTCGTGAATCCGCTTAAAGAGCCGTTTCTGGTTGAACTGGGAGTAAACGACGCGTTTAAGGTCAGTTCGGCCAATATAAAACTTATCGCCCCTGACTCACTCTCGGGGCGCAACAGTCTCCTCTGGCCCGACGCTGTAATCCCCATCGCCGGGCGCCTCACACCCGACGGCCAGAAAATAGAATTCAACCTACCCCGCTGGTCCGCGGCGGTGGTGACGATTGAATAGTCGTTCTGGATAGCAGACGCGGAATAGAACACGGATGGCGCGGATGATACGGATTTTCAGGGATTTTATTAGACGCGAAAAGCTCATGAGGCATAAATAAAGTTGTGAGTTATGTGTTGTGGGTTTGCGGACGGGATTTATTTAGCTTTATAAGGTTTATCGCCTGCTCTAAGCGGATGGGGGTAGTACAGACAAACTTGTTTTGTCAGCGGGAACCTTCCCGAACAAAAAAACTGATATGGTTTATAGTGAATTATAAAATTTATTTGCCAGAGTCCGTAAAATGTGTATATTAAAGATAGTTGGTAAGAGTGCATCATTCCAAAAAGTGATTTTTGTTAATTTGCAGAAAATAGGAGGGATAGGGAACTTTTATGTGAAAAATAAAAAACAAGGTGATTTTTCGTAACCTTTTTGCGGATACTGAACTATATGGGTAGAGGAATTTATGATTTTGAGTAATTATGACTATCCGAGACTGGTAATAGAGTCACGCAATGGCGATCATACCAGTCGTGATCTGCTGGCACAGAAAGTCCAGAGCGATATCCGGCCGTATGTATATCGTATGTTGTATAATAAGGAACTAACTGATGATATTACTCAGGAGACGTTGCTTAAGGTTTTTGAACTTATTCATACCATACGAGAGCCGGAGAAATTTCGATGCTGGCTCTATCGTATGGCCCGGGGAAAAGTGCAGTTGTGTTTCAGGTATAAAAAGAAATTTGATATGTCTAAAGCAACTATAGCTGATGATTATATGAGTGATAATACCATGAATGGATTGACTCAATTGATTCAAGAGGAACTATCAGAAGCCATTGTGAATGCTATGGATACCCTGAAAGAGTCTCACCGGGATATCCTGGTGTTGAGGATCTACCAGAATCTTTCCTATAAGGAAATTGCTGAGATCCTCTCCTGCTCATCTCTGGCGGCCAAAGTGCAGTTTTACCGGGCCAAGCAGGCGTTGAAAAAGAAGTTAAAAGGCCATGGATTTAATAAAAGCATGTTATTGCCTGCCCTGTTAATCTTTGGTAAACTAACCTCTCAGGCCACGGCCCAGACAGCTTTGCCGGTTATGGCGGCGAAAACTCTCATGGTTTCTCCGGCAGCGGTACTATTGGGATCGGGACTATCTTATTTAACGGTATCTGTTATTGTTATAGTATCTTTTATGCCGTGGCAGGATATTAAGCAGAGTGTCACAGAGTACTTCCAAGATAGGCAGTATGAAACCCAAATTTGTGTTCCCCTCGGGTTGTCAACCATTGTATATAACAATCAACATTTATCTGAGGTTCAGGAGTACAGGCGTCTGGCTGACATAAGGGAAATGGATCAACATTTCTCAAAGACCGGCTATGAGGTATTGAATCTTGTGATTGAACCCGGAGAAAGTGTAGAGTTTAAGTTTCCCGGAATTATTAGCAATGGTCCTGGTGAGGACATCTATATCGTTGAATTGGGACCGGCCGGGGAATCCGTAGAAGTGTATTTGCGTGACGATAAGAATAATGAAATTTATCTGGGACGTGCTGCATCGCCTCGGATAGACAATCAGTACCGGTCGGTGGTAGTCAACTATCCTATAACAAGCACGTTTGATTTATCCAGATATAAAATTGATTTCAATCCCACCCGGATAAAATTAGTGGGTTCACATTCCGGGGGTGTCATAGATGGATTTGAGCTGCATCGCATACAGGCCAGAGTGAAAATGCCGAAGGGGATGGGGTCATGAGATGCAAAAATGGATTTACACTGATGGAGGTTTTAGTTGTTATTTCCATTATGGCATTAATGGTTTCTCTTTTGATGCCTGCGTTAAATCAAGCCCGATACCAGGGGAAAAATGTAAAGGATTTGAGTAATCTTAAGCAAGTTGGCATATCAGCCTGGATGTGGGCGGATGATAATGACGACCGGTCTTTACCGCCTGAATGGTATGAAAACGACGGCCTGGCAAAAATAACCGGAGTCAAATTCGAAGATGCCTATAATCCGGCAACAGTATTTAGTTCACAACAGACAGAGAGTCTATATGCGTGCCCGTTATCTTCACCTGTACAATTTTATGGAAGCAATCCACCCGAGATTATTTCCTATGGTATTAATGGTTGTCTGGCATTAAAGGAAACGGGCTCGACTTATCAGCATGAGCAATTTGTGTATTTGTCAGGAAGAAAACTTACTACGGTCAAAAATCCGGCGACTACCAATCATTTTATGTGTCACGAAAAATGGATTGTCCTGGGAGACGTAAACTTTGATCCACAAATGGATCCTGCGATCCTGCCGGACCCGACGCAAACCCGGTGGCATAAAATTCCATCAGGTGAGTTTTATGGGACTTCAAATATAGTCTGGCTGGATGGTCATGTTTCTGGTGAACCGGAGGATTTTGAAATTCGATGGCGATATTATTTGAGTATTGAAAAATAATGTTAAAGTATGGGAATGAGGTGCTCAGCGGTGGACGGGCAGTCAGGAAGCAGTTATAACGATGTCCGGGGATTGAATGGAAGGCTTGTTTGTCAAGATAATCAGTATGCAGTTTACCTGGTAGTTCAGGTTGGTGGCAGCTGAACTCATCGTTGAGCACCTTAGTTTTAAAATATAGCCGTAATGGGTTGCGTAAGAACAATACATTATTAAGGGGAATTGCGATGAAAGGGAAACTGGTTATCTATGTTGGTCTTGTGGTTTTAATGTATATTTTGGGGAATGACCTTAGTGTTGTTTGCGCTCAGCCCTGGCTGGGTTCGGGCAGTCAGGCGGATCCGTTCCTTATCCAGGATGCCGATGACCTGCAGGCTATCGGCGCCTATCCGGAATACTGGGATGCTCACTTTGTGTTGATCAATGATATTGATCTGGGGGAGTATATCGGGTCCGATTTCAATATTATTGGCTATAACGATGGTTACGGAGATCTCCAGCCCTTCACCGGGGTATTCGATGGTAACGGCCACATCATTTATAATTTTTCCTATTTTTCCTATACGGACTCTTATGTCGGGATTTTTGGATATGTCGATGGCGGGGAGACCAGTGGCGTGATTCGGGATCTGGGATTGATTAATCCCAATATAAGCGTGTCGTATTATAATGGTTATATAGGCTCTTTAGTGGGATATGCACGTAATTGCGAAATATCCGATTGTTATGTCAGGGGAGGCAGCCTTATGGGCAGTAGCAATATAGGAGGATTAGCCGGTGGAGTCAGGGATTGCACGGTGTCCAATTGTTTTACCCATGTCAGTATTATCGGGAATCAGGCGACGGAGGGTGGCCTGGTGGGAAGCAATGATAATAGCACCCTTATTAACTGTTATGCCGGCGGCACGATTGAGGGATATTATGGCGCCGGTGGCCTGGTGGGGAATAATCAGGGGCCCATCCGTAGCTGCTACGCGGCCTGTAATCTGATGATACCAAGGGGATATAACATTCCCTGGCCACAGGATAGTAATGATGTTATTTATGATGCCAATAGTATCGTGATATCCGCGGATTATCCTGCTAATATTGGCGGCCTGGTGGGCATTAACGGAGATGAAATTCTATCGTCTTTCTGGGATATACAAAAGACAGGACCTTATAATGGCGTGGGGACTTCTGAGAGCAATGATACGGTTGAGGTTTACGGGCGGACGACGAAGGAGATGCAGCGGCGGTCCACCTTTACGGCTTATGGCTGGGATTTTGTGTGCGAGGACTATAACGGCATATTGGACATCTGGACGATTCCCATCTGGGGCGGGCAGACGGATTATCCCCGATTTTCCTGGCAGGGTTTACCGTCGGCGGATGTGGACTGTGCCTTTGGAGTTAATCTGTCGGATTTTGATTTATTGTCACAATCCTGGCTGGCGGCGAGGGATGAGCCCGGCTGGGATTCAACCTGTGATTTTGATGAAGACGGTATCATTGATGGTTCTGATCTGGCGATAGTATCGGAGAACTGGCTGGCAGGTGGAGACAGTCCCACTCTCCCGGAGGCGTACTGGACGTTTGATGAGGACGCGTCTGATTCCGCGGGAACGAATCACGGGATATTGCTGAATGGCGCGGCGATTACCCATGATACCTGTCTGATTAAGCAAGGGGAAGGTGCTCTGTTACTGGACGGGATGGATGATCAGGTTGAGATAGACGCTGATTCTGTTCTGGATGTGCCTTATATCACCATGGCCGCCTGGGTGAAGCTGGACAGCCAGGCCAATCCGGCTGATTTGATGTATATTGTCAATCGTCAGATGACGCAGGTGGGAACGTATGCGTTATTTATCAATGGTAATTACTGGCGGGCGCGGGTGCGT
>JAFGHE010000096.1 GCA_016930295.1 Sedimentisphaerales bacterium | reverse complement strand
GCTGGCGGCCGGGCGTAATGTGCCGCGCGGGATTATTGGCTCGCGTATGGGCAGCCGTGCCGGCAGTTCGCTGGAGTTTATGGACCATCGCGAGTATCAGCCCGGCGACGACCTGCGCCGGATCAACTGGAGCGCGTACGCACGCAGTGATAAACTCACGGTCAAACTCTTTCGGGAAGAGGTGAATCCCCATCTGGATATCATTATCGACGGCTCGGCGTCCATGGCCCTGGAAAACACGGCCAAGCCCCGGGCCGCACTGGGCATGGCGGCCCTGTTTGCCGTGGCGGCGGCCAATGCCGACTATACCCATGCCGCCTGGCTGGCCGGGAAGATGTGCCGGGAAGTGGACGGCAGCGCCCACCGGCCGGATAATTGGAACGGCATCGATTTTACCTTTACCGGCGATCCGGGTGAATCGTTTACTCAGCGGATAGGCGCCTGGCGTCCGCGCGGGATCAGGGTCTTTATCAGTGACCTGCTGCTCATGGGCGACCCGCAACTGGTTATGTCCTGTTTATCACAAAACGCCTGTTCCGTCATTGTACTGCAAATTTTAGCTCAAGAGGATGTGGAGCCACCGCGGCGGGGTAATATCCGGCTGGTGGACTGCGAAACGCGCCAGGTGCTGGACGTATTTATCGACGCCACCGTTCAGAGACGCTATCAGCAGCGCCTGCAACAGCATCAGGATAACTGGCATCGCTGCTGCCGCCAGAAAGGCGCCCTGATGACCACCCTCGTCGCCGAGGAACTCATCTCCTCCTGGGAAGTCTCACCCGGGGAGTTGATCAGCAGCGAAATCCTGGAAGTATGCTGATCGAAATAGAAAGGCACAAAGTGACAAAGGCACATAGGCACAGAGCCAAAAACTACAAGCGGGAAGCTTGAGCTACATTCCGGAATAATTAAATTGGGTGGCATGCTTACGCGAAGCTTAGGCATGCTGTCAGGATTGTGAAAAAATATTATTTACTATGAAAAAGGACAAAGAGTATAAACCTGATAAAACCCTCCGGCGCTGGATGATCTTTTTCTTTGTGGTGGTCGTTCTTATCGGCGGCCTGGGCTTGTATCGGGCCGTGCTGAGACAGCAGATCGAGATAGAATTAGATGCCATGCGCACCGCCGGTTATCCTACTACCTGCGTAGAACTTGACGAATGGTACATAACACCTCCCCCGGGTGAGAATGCCGCGGATGTGTATATGGAAGCTTTAAGTTATTTTTGCGAATGGGAAGAAAAACCGATCCCCAAAGAAATTGTGGAGCGATTCCAGAAACTTGACCCGGACTATGATGATTACGACCCCTGTGAAGCTATTTCTGAAGATTGGGATCAGAAAAACAGGGCCCTGCTTCCCATTTTTAGCGATGTACCGGATCCTGAGCCGGGAAAACCAATGGATGAATTAGTTAAACGAGCAGCCGAAGATTATTTATCAGAGAATGAACGGGCCCTTGAACTGCTTCATCAAGGCGCGGCTATGAGTAAAAGTCGGTACCCGCTAGATTGTGCCGAAGGAATTGATGCGCTGGTACCCTGGCTCAGTCTAATAAGAAGCAGCGTGAAAATGTTGTATTTAAAAGTGGTAATAGATATTGAGAACGACGAATCCCAGTCTGTGGGCCAGACCATAACAGATAACCTGAAATTATGCCACTCACTGGATCAGGAACCTATCCTTATCTCCCATCTTGTTAAAATCAGTTGTTATTCTATAACTATTGATTCTCTATGTTATACCCTCAATAGAATATGTTTATCAGAAGAGCAACTGCTGGAACTGTCTTCCATGTTAGGCAATTGTTATAATGCTCAGGGGATAATACGTGCTCTGGTAGGAGAACGATGTGCGATTTCCGACGTTTTCAGAACCGGTAGAGATTTATATAGAGGTTGGGATTTTCCGAAACCCGTATATATGGGCATGAAGGCTATTGGGTTGGTTGAGATAAATCATCAACTTTACCTTGAACTTATGCAGGAAAATATTGAGTTGGCCCGGAAAACAGGCCCGGCACGCATTAAAGCAATCAGCGACATTGATCTAAAAATAGAAGAAATACCATCATATCATGTACTTACGAGAATGTTAATACCGGCTTTAGGAAGGGCTATTCTACTTGATTCCAGGTATCAGGCCAAAATAAATAGCGCGATAGCAGCTCTGGCAGTGGAGCAGTATCGGCTGGCGCGGGGGCAGTGGCCAAAGAGTCTCAGCGAGCTGACACCGAATTTTCTGGAGGCTGTGCCAGTAGATCCATTTGATGGCAAGGAAATAAAGTATAAAAAGCTGGATAAGGGGTATATGGTATATAGTGTGGGCGAAGATATGATCGACGATGAGGGGATGGCAGAAGAATTAGATAGCGATGGCTGGGTGTTACGGCAGGAGGTGGATATTATCTTTAAAGTGGAACGATAAAATTATTTTTTGACAGGAATAATCCCGATAAACCGGGACTCAAAGCAGCAGGATGATACAGGATTTAAATAAAGGTAGTAAATGGGCTTTTTAGGTTTTCCATTGGCACTGATAGGTTTGACGGCGTTGCCGGTTTTGGGGGCGATATACTGGCTGCGGAGCCGGTTTCGCCGGCATACGGTTTCCTCTCTGATGCTGTGGCAGGACTATCGCCAGGCGCGTCAGGGCGGGCGGCGCTGGCAGAGGCTGCAGACGCCGCTGCTGTTTGTGCTGGAACTGTTGGCGATCGTTCTTTTGGTCCTGGCCGCGACTAATCCCATGTTTTCCTCCAGTAAGGTGGCGCGGGAGCTGATTATCATTCTGGACGATTCCTATTCCATGCAGGCCGGCGGTACGGAATCGCCGCACCGGCTTGCCACTGGCGCCATTGCCAAGGAGCTGCGCCGGCAGAAAAATTTCCGCGTGCGCATGATCCTGGCCCGGCAGGAGCCGCTGGTAACCGGTCCGCCGGTACGCACCTGGAATGAGGTGAAAGAGTTACTGGATCAATG
>JAFGHE010000095.1 GCA_016930295.1 Sedimentisphaerales bacterium | reverse complement strand
TGCAAGTATGAATTGTCAAAGGAAAAAAGGATACCCTTTGATTTAAACAAATAAAAAAAGGCTGCAAGGGTCGCTTGCAGCCTTAATGGATTCGCCTCATTAAGACTTAATTTAGGATCTTTTTCTCCGCACCAGCGCTAGCCCACCTAAAGATAAGAGTGACATAGTCGCTGGTTCAGGGATGCAGATGGTATCGACAATGACATAATCAACGTCGGCACCACTGTCCAAGATTTCCAGATAGATTATCTCGTCAACAGGATTGGGTTCAATCATCCATCCGATGTTAACTGTACTCCATCCATCACCTACGGGTTCGATGGTTTGGCCTAAATAGGTAACACCTTCAGTTGGGTTTTGAATATCCCAATCAACGAGGAATCCGCGATAACCGACCTCTACCCAGACTTCCTTATAAAGATTAGGAATCGGGTTGTTGGGGACAGCAATTGTAAGTTGGGCAACGTCACCGTGCCAAACTCCGTCCCTACCATTCCAGGTAGGATACCAATCGGCTTGTCCCCAGGCATCGCCTGAGACATAAATGTCCATCGAGGCAGTGCCATAAGAATTCAGGTCGGTTTCAGGAGCAGCTGGGTTAGCGTTCGTGTCAAAGGTCCATTCCTGATAGGTAGTGGGTTCCTGCCCGGCCGGATCTGTCCGCCAGGCAGGTACTGCTAGCGCAGTACTGGAGAAAAGAACAAAAATTAATTGGCAAATCAGGAAAATTGACAACTTCTTCATTTTTCCCTACTCCTTCGTTTTCGGATATTATCCAAGAAATTATTCTCTGATAACATCCAATACTTGAATTAAAAAAAGTTACGAAGTGAGCT
Organism: Sedimentisphaerales bacterium; assembly: GCA_016930295.1. GTDB lineage: Bacteria > Planctomycetota > Phycisphaerae > Sedimentisphaerales > SM23-30 > JAFGHE01. The sequence goes on along the minus strand of JAFGHE010000095.1, from coordinate 32,791 downwards.
ATACACTCACCTTAATCGGGTTTGAGGCGTTTCCCGTTAAGGACTAATTTGTCTGTCTATAGGCATTTCCTTCCTCGATTTATGTCTTAATATTTAACATAAGACCAAACATGAACTATCATTATACCATAAAATGGGCAAATGTCTATATTATTTTGTCTTTAAATATAAAAATTTATCGGTCGTACAAAAATAAAAACAGAAAAACCATAACTCTTTGTATATTAATATATTATAAGATTTATCGTTTGTTGCCGATTTTTCATTTTAAAAGTAGAATCTAAACGAAAAAATGAAACGACACATATAACTAGTTGTTAAAAAAAATGTTATGATATTTTTATGGTGTTGTGGGGAGTTTTACTCTAATCAGAAAAAATTTTTAGGAATTTTTTTATATTCCTAGTTACTTTCCAGCCAGTGCCGGGCTAGTTGGGAAAAATCTTTCAGGTTTACTATCCCATCGTCGTTGAGATCGGCCGGAGTCATTCCCTCTTGTATCCATTCGTTGGCCATAATAGTCAGGTCGGGCATACCAATTGCACAATCACCATCTATATCATTGGGCCAGGATAGAACCTGGATGAGTACATTCTCCTGGTAGAGTTCATTGTTGGGATCATAAAACTGGACAAAATCAAAGACCTCACAATGATGGATATCTACCTGTACATAGATGTCCTGATTTTTACCAGGATTTAGGGTGAATGGTCCTGGAGGATTTAAAAAGAGCCATTCACTCTGAGTCAGCGATCCAACAGACATGATGGTTACCGGATATTCGTTTTCATTGAAAATTGTGAATACTCCCGTTTCCTTAACGGCAAGATGTTCAATAGCTCTGGCAAGATTGACGCGCGGTTTGATAATATCCGTTTTTTCATCGATTATATAGTCGCCCGTAGCCTTTAATAATTGGGTTACTTTACCGCTGCTGAGAAAATCACCGGTTAGTTCCTTTGCCGCTGACTGGATGGCGGCTACGGCTCCCGCGGCATAAGGACAGGCCGCGGATGTTCCGCCAAAATCATGGGTATATCCTCCAATAGCGGTTGTATGAGTCTGATTTGATGGAGCCAGTAAGTCTAAGAAGTCAGCGGTATTAGAGTATGACGTCACCCTGTCCGGCATCGTCTGATCGACTACTTTATAATGCGTACTGCAATAATATGAAAAGGTCGTATCAGCACAGGAATTGTACGCAACACAGCTGTCATACAGGCCAAAATCTTCGTCGTAAACGGCTCCTACCGATATGACTCCGGACATACACGCCGGCCAGTTCAAGGAATCACACCACCCGCTATTTCCCGATGAGGCCAGAATGGTTATTCCGGCGGCCCTGGCATTTTGTACTATTGTTTTCATAGAGAGATTATAATCATCACATAGACTATAATGCTGACCACCTCCAAAACTGGTGCTGATGACCAAAATAGGATGGGTCGGGTCGTCATCCTTATGAGAGATACACCAGTCCCAGGCCGCCATCAGTTTATCAGAATCTGCATATCCATAATTACTATAAGATATTTTCAAAGCATATAATTTGGCATTGTAAGCAACCCCGGAAACATAATCCCCGGCATAGTTGGGATCCGCAGGATCATTGGGATCTTCAAGCGTGTTGGGATCGCCGGCGGCTATACCGGCACAAGAGGTGCCGTGCCCATGATAATCCATAGGGTCGTTGTCATTATCGCCAAAATCATAACCACCGATTACCTTGTCGTTAGGAAATCCCCCGAAACCCAGTTTGGGATTGGTGTAATCAATGCCCGTATCGCATATGGCAATAGCAATGCCTTGTCCATTATATTGCCCGTAATAGGGAAGGGCGTTGATTAATGCCAATCCCTGGCCTGTATGAACCTCCAGTTCATATACCGGTTCTATGGATGCCACCAGGGGATGTGTTAATAATTGTTTCAATTGCTGTCGATTGACTTTCGCGGAAAATCCTGCCTGGTTCTCAAAACGATGGCGTAAATTCAATGGATTTTTATCAAATTCAGATAAAACCCGCTCTTGCCGCTTATGAATCTCATTTTGAAGTAACCGGCGCGATGCTTTGGATCTCCAGTTGGTAGTTTTTCTTAATTTATGGTATGGCTGCAAATTAATTATTACTTTGACTTCCTCCATACCTTCTTCAAATTGCTCGGATATATATTGTGCGTTACTGATTTTTGAGGCTGTGCTTATATCATCCTCATCTCTCTCAGTATCGTCCATATAAGTGACCATAGATGCCCCTTGAACGTCCGTTGATCCGAAGAGATCATTGGGGTATATTATATCATTGGGATCCTGGGGACTTACCGTGTCATTTGGGTCTGTAAAGTCAAATATTAGCCCTACAGGATCAATCCGAAAATCATTCGGTTCATCACCATAGGCATAATGCTGAAAAAAAAGGCTATAGGGAGACCCTGAGTAGATACCGGCGAAGTATACCATCATTACTATATATGGAATTAAGTAAAAAGGACTGTTTTTATTTTCCCTTTTTTTCATAAGTATTTATTCAAATTGCACTTATGTATTTCATAAGTGCGCTGTCTCCGCCGGCAGTTATGACATTTATATTATACCCAATTCAGCGTGAATTTTATATGAAAAACTGTTATTAATACAAAATATTCTTCAGTATTATCGGTTATTTTTATATCTGAAATTATCTTAACTTAAGTAATATTATAGGGTTACTTCGATCAGAAAGTGTTTTTGGACTTAGAATTCAGGGCTCGTATTCTCCTTATTGCTGCACAGGCTCAATCTGCCTGGGTAAAGTGAAACAGAAGGTAGTCCCTTTGCCTGAGCCCCCTGATTCAATCCAGATTTTGCCGCCATGCAGTTCGATAATTCGCTGGACAATCGTTAATCCTACGCCCGAGCCATCCATGGTATTATCCAGCTTGCAGAACAGGCTGAATACCTTATTATGGAATTGAGGCTCTATGCCGATACCGTTATCTCTGACATAAAAGACAGGCTCATCAGTCCCCTCATTCCCGTCGCGGAACCCAATTTCAATACGCGGGTCCGGCTGATGGCCCATATATTTGATCGCGTTTTCTATAAGGTTTTGCATAACCTGTCTAATTCGCGGCGCATCACACTGGACCAACGGAATGGTCTCCATAATCTCAACGTGAACACCTTTTTCCCTCAGTTTGGAATCGAATAGATAAATCACTTCCCGGGTCAGTTCGCACAGATTCACATTCTGGGGCTGATTAACAATACGACCGATGCGGGATAATTCCAGTAATTCATCCAGTAACTGGTGCATCTTGGTCGTGGCATTGTTAATGTGGGTGATATCGGTTTTAAGTTGCTCTAAATTGTGTTCCAGGGCATCCTGTTCCAATAAACCCAGGAATCCCTTGATAGTGATCAGCGGGCCTTTCAGGTCATGAGAAACCGTATAAGTAAAACGCTGCAATTCAGCGTTTTTTTCTTCCAGTTCGGCGATAAGTCGCTCCTTTTCCAGTTGAATCATTTTCCGTTCACGAATTTCCCTATGCAGTCTCCGGGCAGTTTCCGTCATATGCAGATTATGCAGGCCCAGTTCTGCGATTATTTCCGCAATTTCACTTAAGAGATTAAGGGCCTGAGTAAACTGTTCTCTCGAAACGAGCGTCACCTTGCCCAGGGCTTCCAGATACGCCTCTTCATCGAAGTTATAGGTTTGCGCCTGACTGGTAAACCGTTCGATATCAGGGGGATCAAAAAAGATCTGCCCGATAAACAGGTTGGCAACATGCCTGCCCATGATCACAATCGGAGTGGCGCCATCCACCAGCCCGTTTTCGCAATAACGGATATTTATTACTTTCGGTTCTTTCAGCTCTTGAGTCAGGGATATATTACTTTGGATACAATGCTTTAAGGTTTCCGGGTTTTTGCGGTGGAAATCAGTACATATCTCATTCCACCCCGTCCCGATGAGGATATCCTGCGAAGGATATTCTACCAGGGCCGCGGGCAGGCCTGTAGCCAGGGAAAACTGCTCGAATATACTCTGAAGTTGATCCATATCGACCATATCTCGTATCGAGTATTTTCCTTCTGGAAAACAGGGATTATCCGTTCTTGATTCGTTATCAGGGATACATTCTTTATGGTCCGGGTTTATACACTTGTGCAATTCCCGGTTGATCTGTCGCAGATGACGAATCTCATCCAGTAGTTGCTCTCTCGTTTTTTCTTCATCATTCATGCGGTAATTTCTCCTGGAAAACCAGCCGAGGTTGATTTATATTGAGTCTGTGTGTGATCGTATCCTTTGATTTTTTGTCAAAAACAAATATATTATACAATAATTATAGAAAACTCAGATAAAAAGTTACTATAGAGGGGAAATATTTATTCTCTATATAATTCGGTCAGGATTGTACGGATGTGAATTTGACTAAAAACAGATGTATATTTCAATAAAATAGTAGTTAAAATTAAGAATAATATTATGGATGAAAAAGCAATTAAAAAACGGGTCGCGTTATTCGCGGATAAATGCGCCGCTGAAGGCGCGGATGGGGCGGTGGTCACCAGCCCGGCTAATGTCAGTTATCTTACCGGATTTTTGGGATACGATAGCTGGGCACTTGTTCTGGGACGCAGGATCTGGCTCATTTCCGACAGCCGCTACCAGGAACAGGCCCGGGATGAGTGCCCCGGGTGTAAAATCATCATGCGCAAGGATTCTCTGGCCCGGGAGGTGGCTAAAATTGCCGTAAAAGAAAAAAATGTCAAAACATTAGGCGTGGAGAACACATCTTCCCTGGCCGTGTTCGACCAGTTAAAGAAGACAAAGTGTAAAAAACTAAAAAAAATCCCTGATCTGGCCCGACTCCTGCGCGCCACAAAGCAATCTCAGGAAATCAGTTACCTCAGGAAAGCAAGCCGTATTGCGGATAAGGCTTTGGAATCGACCTTAAAAGAGGTCAGGACCGGTATGACCGAATCTGAACTGGCCGGAATTCTGGAATTATTTATGCGAAAAGCAGGTGTTACCCCTGCTTTTAGTACCATAATAGCCTTTGGCCCCAACGGCTCACGTAATCATCACCTGCCCGGCAGGAGGCGCCTGCGCCGCAGCGATACCATTTTAATCGATTTTGGAGTCATATATCATGGCTACCATAGTGACAAAACCCGCTGTTTTGCCGTGGGCCGGGTAGGCCGTGAATACCGAAAGGCTTATGAAACAGTCTCACGCAGTCAGGATGCCGCCATTAAGATGATAGCTCCCGGCGTGAAGATTAAGGCTGTGGACGCGGCCGCCCGGAAAATTATAAAAGAATCAGGTTTTCCCGTTTTCGGCCACGGTCTGGGACACGGTATTGGCCTGGAAATCCATGAATTGCCAATCCTAAACCACAAATCTGAGGAAAAATTCTCGACAGGGCAGGTAATTACAGTAGAACCAGGGATTTACATTCCAGGTAAATTTGGTATCCGCATCGAGGATGATGTGCTGGTAACCGATACCGGCGCCAAAATTATCAGCCGGAATAAAACCGCCCCTGAACTGAAAATCATATATTAACTCAAACAGACCGATTACGCCTCTTTAATTGCCTTATAACTTGATGCCACCGTCAAAAGTGGATATTGGTAATTAAAACCGCCGTTTTTAATCCAGAAACAAGCGTTCGCAATACTTTTGACGCCGGCGTCTAACTCTATATTTTAAAGTGAGTTGAAGTCCTTCTCGTTAAAAAACACCTTTAACTTCGACTCATATCTATCAGATATATGCCTTATCAAACGAAATAATTTGTTAAAATTTGTCACTTTAAGACATAAAAATTTATTTTATATCTTGACATTATCTTTACTCTTGAGTTATAATGGAATTTCTAGTTTGAATTTCGAAATTCGTTTCTGTTTATTTTAAAATTAACCCAGTGAGAGAGAGTCGCCAATAATCTCTGCCTGGGTTTTACTTTGGTAGGAAAGGCAGAGTTTAGAGGAGGAAAATGTTGTATAGGCTGTAAGTCCCGGTTTTGGGAGTTGCAGCCCTTTTTTTATATACTGGGCATCGTCAATTCTATTAATCCCACTTATAGTGTGCTTTCGCAGCGTGTACCGTTATAATTTCATTCAACGGGCCTTTTCGTTCGTATAAACCATAATGACAACCAATAAAAAGTGCGAAATCGTACTTATAAATTATCCATATTATTTTTTAATTAGACTGGGAAAAGTATTGCATAAATCCCCGTCGGAAGTATAATTTCGTTCTGTTAATGACTTTATAACATTTTTAGCGTAACCGGTGATATACGAATGAAGGCATATTTTTAGGATTAGAATATTATGAACGATAAAAAATCTCTTTTAATTCCTAAGGCGTATTTTCTGGCATTTTTCTGCATATCATTATGTTTTATTACCAATCCTTCAAAGGGTGCGGAAGAACCCCTGGAAAGTCCCTATAGCCAGTTGGTTCAATATGAGTTTGGAACATCTCGCTCGGTCCTGATTCAGATTGAACAGGCTGTCCGTAATGCTGATGAGGACCAGTATAAACATATCGAAGCCCAACTGCTGACCGTGCTGGAATCCCCCCGGGCCACATATGCAGCAAAGCAGTTTGCCTGCCGGATGTTATATCAGGTTGGCTCACAGGAGTCCGTACCGCCCCTGGCCCGGCTGCTTACCGATGAACAGCTTTCCGATATGGCCCGTTATGCCCTCCAGCAAATCCGGGGACCCCAGACAGACCAGGTCCTCCTTGAGATGCTGGATAAAGTTGACCCTGGGCTCCAGATTGGTATCATCAGTTCTATCGCGGACCGCCGTGATATAAAAGCCGTGGATAAACTCGCCCAACTCGCCTCGCAAGGGAATGTGGAACTGGCTCGAGCCTGTATTACCGCGTTAGGACAAATCGGAGGTATCGAAGCCGCCGCGGCCCTGGAAAATATTAAAGAACCGGACGAGTTGAAAAACATCAAGGCCGACGCCATGCTGATGTGTGCCGATAGCATGCTCACCCAGAGCAGGGGCTCTCAGGCAAAAGTCATATATGATAAACTCTCCGGTCAGGATTACCCCATAACCATTAGAGCCGCTGCCTATCGAGGGATCGTACAGGTCGAAAAAGAAAACGCGGCGCCTTTGGTTATTGCCCTGCTTAATGATAATAATTTCGAGTTACGCCAGGCAGCGGGTACCTTTATTGTCGAAATGCCCGGCTCGCAAGCCACCCGCGCCATTGCCGACCAGTTGGATGCTCTTTCACCTGAGATTAAAGTGGTGGTTATAAACGCCCTGGCCGTTCGGGGTGATAAAGCGGCAGCCGACCAGGTGGCCGCTCAAATAAACGCAGATAACGACACCGTCCGCCTGGCCGCTATCGAAGCCCTGGCCGCACTGGGACAGGCCCGCCATGTAAAGAATCTTACCGAATTGTCAATTCAATCAGGAACCTTGGGAAAAGCAGCGCTGAACAGCCTTTCTCGTATGCAGGGCCAGGATGTGACAGAGGTCCTGGTCCGGATCGCACAAAACGGCGACCCGAAAGTAAGAGTCAAAGTAATTGATATACTGGCCGCTCGCCAGGAAATCGCTACCGTGCCGTTATTATTCAAAATGACCGATGATGATAATTCCGATATACGCAAGGCCGTGTTCAGGGCCCTGGGTGAATTAGCCTCACCGTCCGATGTCCCGCGCCTTGTGGACCTGCTTATTGCTAATAATAGTACTTCCGAACGCCGGATTCTCCAGCAGTCATTACTCATGGTCGCCAGACGCTCTGAGGAACCGGATGAAGTGGCCGCTCCTGTCATCAAGGGATTGGCCGACATGGGATTTGACCCGCAGGCCGATATGGCCGCCAAGATTAATCTCATGGCCGTCCTGAGCCGGCTCGCCGGCGATAAGGCACTCGACGCGGTCCGGGCCCAACTCAATAGCCCCAATAAGGATATTAAAAAAGCCGCAATCAATGCCCTGGGTAACTGGCCGGACCCGACGCCCATGAATGACCTCTGGCAGATCGCCGAAAACGATGATAATGACACCCACAGAATTTTAGCCCTGCGCGGCTATATCAAGCTGGCCGCCCTGCCCTCAGATCGATCCTATAGCCAGAGCACCGAAATATTCGCCCGGGCTATGGACAGTGCCCAGCGCCCCGACGAAAAACGCCTGATACTGGCCGCCTTACAGAATATCCCCTGTTTTGAATCACTGGAACTGGCCCGGACCTGCCTGCAGGAGGCCGCCTTGAAAGACGAGGCCCAACAGCTCATCGATAAGTTCCAGACCTACTCACTTATCGCCTCCGCCTCTCGCGTCACGACCTCTTTCCATGCCGGCGATGACCAGCAGGCCGGCGTCATCACCGCGGCCAACGATCAGATTATGCCCGGCGATGAGCCCTATGGACGGATTCCATTCCAGAGCTGGTGGTGGCGCAAAAGCTCCAGAGAATGGCTCCAGTATGATTTTGATAAAAAAGCAAAAATATCACGCGTGGAGATATACTGGTACGACGACAGCGGTGTCGGTATCAATCGCATGCCCCAATCCTGGAACCTGGAATATCGCAACCAGAATGGCCAGTTCCAGCCGGTCCAGGACGTCAGTAACTACGGAACCGAAATGAACAAACTAAACATAACCACCTTCACCCCCGTGGAAACCGACGCCCTCCGCCTCAACGTAAAATGCCGCCAGTTCTACACCGCCGGCATCCTCGAATGGCGCGTCTTCTAGAACAGCAAAAATACTTTTTCTTGTTTAGGGGTACAAGGATGTGATAGTATGCCTGAATCGCCTCGTTCACTTCTTCATCGAAACGGGATAGGAGAAAATTCGAAACTCTGGATACGCGGTGAAGAGAATTTAAATAGTATAATAACCAGAGTAAATCCAGTGGTTATTTATTGCAGATTATATCGTGAGGGAGACTGATGCAGAAGGTGGAACCACAGTCGAAACCTTCTGATTCGATCCAAATACTACCATGATGGACTTCGATAATACGTTTAACGATGGCCAGACCGATACCAGTGCCATTATATCCCGGATTGAGTTGATTGAACAGACCAAAGATTTTATCATGGTATTTAGGATTGACACCAATGCCATTGTCTTTAATATATACGATAGTTCCGGATGAGGATGACCGGGAAAAAATGTGGATGTGAAGCGGTCGGTTTTCGCTGCGATATTTAAGGGCGTTATCGATCAGGTTTTGAAAGATTTCAAAGAAGCGGGTTTTATCAACAAGGACGACCGGAAGGTCCGGTTCAATATCGATAGTTGCATTGGACGTTTTGATGTTGGCTGTCATCAGGTCGATAACTTCCTGAATGACGGTGTTCAGCGATGTTGGTTGCGGTGTCGTTGAGGTACGGCCGATCCGGGACAATTCGAGCATATCATCGAGAAGTTGATTCATCTGATCCGCGGCATTTTTTATGTTACTAATATCATTCTGAATTTGTGCCTGATCGTTATCTTTGATATCATCCTGTAGCAGACTCAGGAATCCGTTTACGCTAACCAGGGGACTCTTGAGATCATGCGAGACAGTGTAAACAAAACGTTCAAGTTCGGCGTTTTTGGATTCAAGTTCTTCCTGGGTGAGTTTTTGCAGGAATGCATAAAAAATGAATAACCATAACAAGGGTGACACGAGATCGATGTAATCTTCATACGGAACCAATAAGGGTGTGATATCCGACCATTCCAGAAAGTTACTGGTATTACGATAGACATAAAGGATAACAATTCCCAGAAGCAGTAAATGGATATCCCTGTTCCGGGAATGTTTTAAGCCTGAACAGATGAGGACCAGAGTGCATAAAGAGGCTATAAAACTTAGCATGTCAAAAATGTTGATGAGGATCATTATGATTTTCCCTCTTAGTGGAAAACGACCAGGTCGCCAGTAACAACAATACCGAACTGGCGGTATAGCATAAATGCTCAAGATGATTCATGACTTCCGGAATCCAAAAGGATTCCAGGTTGGTCAGGAGCCAGGCCATAAGGATAAATCCATAACAGGCAATGAATATCTTGCCGCTTTGTATTAATTTGAGCTTTTTATGATTGAGAATATAAAAAAAGAATACACACAATCCGAGAAAAAACACAATGGCTTCATTTTCCAGAAAATCATACATAGTAAACTCTCACGAATTCAGATGGTTTACAATGATACTCAAAGTTTTATAATTGACTAGAGAAAAATGTAAAAAAATGTGTATCCCTCCTTTTTGCTTTTTACCCGTTGGGATCTCCAATTTAGTATGACAATAACTTAATCATACGCCTTCTATGAGCTCTATTCAAATAATTTTCATTTCTTTTCCATGAGCTTGTCTGGGAAATCCGGGTTAAACCATCCCTTGGTTTTCAAACAGATCTTTACCAGCAGGAGCATGACCGGTACTTCGATCAAAACCCCGACCACCGTGGCCAGGGCCGCCCCCGAAGACAGGCCAAACAGCATCGTGGCCGTGGCTATCGCCACTTCAAAATGGTTCGAGGCGCCTATCATGGCCGACGGCGAGGCATCTTCATACGAAAGATTCATTTTCCGTGCCAGCCCATAGCCCAGCCAGAAAATAAGATTCGTCTGGATAAACAGCGGTACGGCAATCCATATAATCGTAAGCGGATTGGCAAGGATGACTTCACCTTTGAAGGAAAATAATAATACCAGCGTAATCAGCAGGGCAATAATCGTTATAGGTGTGAGGAAATGCAGAAACTTTTCTTTAAACCATAACTCACCCTTGGCCGAGATGATAATTTTTCGCGACAGGATGCCTGCCGCCAAAGGCAGGGCCACATAAATGGAAATCGAAAGTAATAACGCCTGCCACGGAACCGGCAATCGGCCCACTCCCAATAATAATCCGCCCAGCGGCCCATACAGAAACAGCATGGTCAGCGAGTTGATCGCCACCATCACCAGCGTATGCCCGTCGTTGCCTTTGGCCAGATACCCCCATACCAGCACCATCGCCGTGCACGGGGCAATCCCCAGCAATATACAGCCCGCCAGATAACTCCGCCAGAGCGGTACCTCCAGCATCTTCACGCCGTCCTGTATAACCACGGACCCCACGCCGTAGGCGGCCCCAACCTTCAGATCCAGACCAAACGGCATCTTGACATAATCCACAGCCTCCGGCCCGATCAGGCCGTAAAACACCGTGCCCAGAAAAAAAAGCGATATCGCATACATCGTAAACGGCTTAATGGCCCAGTTGACCAACAGTGTCAGACCCACCGGTTTAATACTTTTTCCGGCTTTGAGAACCTCGGTAAAATCAATCTTGACCATGATCGGATACATCATAAAAAACAGGCATACCGCAATCGGGACCGATACCACCGGCGCACGGTCCACGTAAATCGCCAGCCCGTCCAGAAACTTCGCCACTCCCGGCGCCACCTTGCCCAGAGTAATCCCCCCGGCTATACATAAAATTACCCATACAGTAAGATATTTTTCAAAAATACTCAACCCTTTGGCCTGCTTGGTGATACATGCTTTGGTTGACATAAAATTTGATTCCCTCTGTTTCATTTCTAGGCAATATAAATCAGGTACAAACCTCCCAGTATGACCAGGAGTCCACAGATTCTTTTAATTATAATGGTTCCCCGTGATTTTTCGTTCCAGTTCATATAACGCTGGACAATTTCAGTAAATGTTCCGGCCAGCACAATCACACAGCAGTGACTAACACCATAGACCAGCAGTAGTAACACGCCATACCCAAAGTTACTGGATGCCAGTTTGAACGTCAGAGCCAGCATAGGCGCCATATACGCAAAGGTACACGGCCCCAAAGCGATACCAAAAACCAGTCCCAGGATAAAAGCCGCCCACAATCCCTTACCCCAGACAAATGCAGCCCCCATAGCAATAACCGGAGTGCCTTCCAGCGCGTCAGTTAAGTGTGAGAAAAGCTCCTGAACCATAGTTAATTGTTGATATCCACTCCTAATTCCTGCCACTTGCTGAGAATGTCCTGCTTGGACATATATCCTTCATGCCTATATAATTCCTCACCGCCGGCATTAAAGAATATCTGGGTGGGGATTAACGTGATCCTGTAATCTTCTGCCGCCTCCGGATAGAGACGAACATTAATAAATTTCACATCCAGAGTGCCGGAATATTCAGTTTTCAGTTCTTCCAGAACCGGCTCCATCATCTTACAGGGCACGCAGCTATCTGAACCCAGATCAATCAGACGCGGCAACCGTTTGGAATGACTATCTGTTTCGCCGGCAGTTTCGCTGTCAGATGTTTCTGGCGATTTAATAAAATCAATTGCCCTGGTTATGGGGCAACAGGTATTCGAGTCCTGTTTGGCTATCATAACCGCCGCCACCGCCCCTCCCAATAAAAGCACGATTATTATCTTTCCGGTTTTACCCATGATAAATACCTCTTTTTGCGGGTTTCTATCAGCCCAGTAATTCCACAGCGCGGTGAACTACTTTATTTATCGCATTCTCATTAACAGGTGTTTTGCCCTTTTCCAGACCCAGATCGGTCACCCGCACATGCTGATAATTACAAAATCCGGCCATCTCCAGCGTATGCTTCACACAGTCAAGCCCGCAGCCGTCCAGCGCCAGAATTTGAGAGGCCGATTCCGTACTCATCATGATCGGCCCCACGCGCCCGCCCACCCCCGCCAGACAGAACATCTTTCCCACACCGTTCCGGCTCAGTATCCGCGCCGACACGTCCGTTATCTCGCCCACATCCGCTGCTCCCGAACACGCAAAAATCAGTTTCGGGCCGCTGCTGCATGCACAACCTTCATTTTCAGCCATGATAGTTCTCCTTAAAACTATATAAGTATCCCTTTAATATCTGCAATCGAAGGCACTTTCCCCACGAATTTAACCTCACCATCCACCACCAGCGCCGGCGTCATCATAACACCAAAATTCATGATGGCATCGATATCCGTTACTTTCTCAAGTTCATACTCTAAACCAAGGTCCTTTAAGGCCTGTTCGGTATGTTGAGCCAGCACCGTACATTTCGGACAGCCCGGCCCGAGCACCTGTATCTTTTTCATTTTAATCTCCTGATGCGCCCGTCAAAAATGGATATTGGCAATTAAAATCATTGTTTTTAATACAGAAACAAACGTTCGAAATACTTTTGACGCTGGCGTCTCTCCTGTCAGTCAATACCTCTCATTGATCAACGATGGAACCTTTCATCTGCTTTATGAGCCTTATCTTTTACATGATCCAGCCATCCGTTCCGTGACACCTCAAAACAGTCAAATTTGGAACTATACGGCTTTATATCCAGCAGCGGTGTGCCATCAAGAATATCAAGTTCACGAATATAAAGTTTATTGGATTCGATACGCTCAAGCTTCACGCACGATAGTCCTACCGGATTAGGCCGGGCCGGGGCACGCGTGGAAAATAAACCGCGTTGTTCCGTATCCATGTACGGCGTCACAGTGAGTTTGTATTCTGAACATCGGTCCAGCCAGAAAAGCAGCCAGATTCTCTCAAAGCCGTCCAGGTCTTTCAATCCCTCGACGTACTCATCAAAAACCTCTACGATTCCCTCTGCTTCGTGAGCAAAGGCCGGCTGGATCGGTGTGCCTTGCGCCTGTTGGAATGGCGAATAAATAGTGCCGATAGGTCTCAGTTCTATCTTGTTTGCATCCATTAGAATAGTGCTCCAAATATCATTCCCGTAAGGGAGGCCATCACAATCACCAGTAATGTATAGACCACCGTCTTCTTCGTCCCCATCACACTCCGGATTACCAGCATATTAGGCAGCGACAACGCCGGGCCCGCCAGTAACAACGCCAACGCCGGGCCCTGTCCCATGCCATTATCAATAAGTCCGCGCAGAATCGGCACCTCCGTCAGGGTGGCAAAATACATAAACGCCCCGGCCACTGACGCAAATAAATTCGCACTCGCTGAATTGCCACCCACCATCCGGCTGATCCATGCCGAGGGAATAAGACCTTCACCGCCGGGCCGCCCCAGCAGTAATCCGGCCACCAACACCCCAAAAAACAAAAGAGGCAAAATCTGCCGGGCAAAATCCCAACTATTGCCAAACCACTCGGACATATCAGCACGAAACCATACGTACACCATAAGAATGACCGCCGCCAGCGATATGCCTGCAACAATCCACTTGACCGAATAGATCGCCTGCCATACTCCCGTGGACGAATCAGGCCGGCTCCAGTTGGCAAAAACCAGCACCGACACCATGGCCGCAAAATAGAATCCATTTTGCCATAAGGGACGCATCGTCTGATTTTGCGGCATGATCGCCTGTTTTTTTACCTTATCCTGTTCCTCCCTGCGAAAAATAACATGCATCAATAACCCGATCACAATACTGAAAACAATCGCACCAATCGCCCGCGCCAGGCCCAACTTCATTCCTAATACCCGTGCCGTCAGAATAATGGCTAATACATTGATAGCCGGACCGGAATACAAAAACGCCGTGGCCGGGCCCAGCCCCGCGCCCATCCGGTAGATCCCCGCAAACAACGGCAGCACCGTACACGAACACACTGCTAAAATGGTCCCTGAAACCGACGCAACTCCATATGCCAGTACCTTGTTCGCTCCGGCGCCCAGGTATTTCATCACCGATTCCTGACTGACAAATACCGCAATCGCACCGGCAATGAAAAACGCCGGAACCAGACACAATAGAACATGCTCCCGCGCATACCATTTTAACAGGTAAAGAGCCTCCATCACGGCATTATCAAAACGCATCCGACCGACCGGCAGAAAATAACACCCCAGAAACACCACTAGGATTACTATAAAATATTTGATTTGCTTATTCACTATTTCCATTTTTTCTTAAAAAGACCTGTTGATGTCTTAAATTATTTATAATCATATTGTTTACAGTTGATTGCCATTGTCGCCATTCTCTAAAAAAATCCTGACCTCGAACTCACAACACACAACTTTTTCAGTACTTAGTCCACTATCGCAATATGCTCCCGTGCGGTTTCCTTCAGCACCGACTCCACACAATCAAAAAACCTCAGAATACACGGGCACTTCAGTTGATAAAAAACCTGCGTACCCCGTTTATCGATCTGCACGATACCGGCGTTTTTCAGAATCGACAGATGCTTGGACACCGTGGAGATGTCCGCGCCGATCATCTTCGTCAGTTCACACACACATTTCTCCCCCCCGGCCAACTCATCCACAATAAATAACCGCGTCGGATGCGCTATCGCCTTGACAATCTCCGCACGAGCGTTATATCTTGTCTGTGTCTTTAAATCCATCGTTTTCCTTCCTATTCAAATGATGCCGCCGTCAAAAGTCAATCCCGGCGTTTCGCCGGGACAGGCTTTATAAGTCACTACAAAGCTGCCACATACTTTTGACGCCGGCGTCAACCACGAAAGGCAGATAAAATCTTATCCGCCCATTCCAACTGCTTGTTTGTTATCTCATCTATATATTATTGGCTATTTGGCCAAATAGCCAATAAAAATTGTATATTTTTATGAAAATTAAAAACCATATTAATGTAAAGGCATGATAATAAATGGGTTATGTATAAACAACCTTGAAATCTTAAATTTGAAATTATTTGGTTTCAGATCGACCACCCTGACTCCAATTTCCCGCTCACCTGGCTCACAACCCACAACCCAAAACACACAACTGGATTTTCACCCCGTCTTCTTCTTCTTTTCAGTGGCCTTTTGCAGTATCTGCTTTTCCTTGCGCGATAGACTTTGGATCCCCTGTTCGCTCACCTTGGCCAGAATCCGATCCACCTCAAACTGCATCTTTTGATCCCGTTCCAACTTCCTTTGATAGCTGCCTTCTTTCAGGTTGAATTTAAATTTAAACCGGAGAAGGTCACCCCATTTAAGCCAGATAAAGGCTGTCGCCATCCCTCCCAAATGACACAGGTCGCCGCCGGCATTCGAACCAAAAGCATTATAATTTCGGACAACATTCAAAACGTAGCCCATGACCGCGACTAATGTCAATATGCGAATCGGAATGGCGATGGGGATGGGAAATAAAAATATTTTCATCTGGGGAAACAGAATGGCACTTGCCATCAACAAGCCCAGAACACCTCCCGACGCCCCGATAAGGTAGCCTCCAAAATATCCGGTTTGACAACCCACAACATAGACCAGACCTCCCACAAAGCCACAGGTAAGATAAAAGGTTAAAAACTTCTTGCTTCCCCATATGGGTTCAAGCCTGACGCCAAACATGTAAAGACCCCACATGTTTAACAATATATGAAAAAAAGAACCGTGCAGAAATTGAAAGGTTATTAATCGCCAGACCTGGATCGCCATCGTCCATGGTATTCCTATGGCCGAAAACCAGTAATCCAGCGTGATTTTTTGCTCGTCAAACGGTATATCGCCTCTAATCGGGAAAATCATCTGTATTACAAAGACAATCACATTAATCAACAGGAGACGCTTCACCATGGGAGGCAGTGACGGTACACCCATTAAATTCATCATACCTCCTCTATACCCACCGCCGGAATATGGATTCTGATCCTGATAATATGGTCTGTCTTGGAAACCCAAAATTAATACCTTTCTTATGTTAAATATTATATTTCTTGAAATATCAGTCCCGATATTCATCGGGATCAGTCTCTAAAACTCTCTTATGGATAATATTACTATTATCGGACAAATCAAGTTCGTCCTCCAAAAACCCTCTTGTTCCTATTATGACGCTATCTTCCTGTATAATAAATACTTTCCTTCAAATTATAAATAACTGCTGATACCGTCGGATAAAACCGTAACCCCTTTTAAAACAAACAATTACACCTTGCGATGCGAAGTTTTTAAATTTTTACCCCCCAAAAAGAACGTTCCCGGCAGAAATGAAAAATACGTTTACTTGCTTGACTTAACGATTTTTAATCAGTACCTTTGTGGTGATTATCATACAAATAATTTTGGCAGGACCATTAGAAGGACTAAAAAGTATATGGCAAAACAGATGCGATCACCTTACCTGGCGGCCATACTGGCCTGGGTGATACCCGGCGCCGGCCACTTATATCAGGGCCGGCGACAGCGGGGCATGATCATTTTTGTCAGTATCCTTATTTTATTTTTACTGGGTGTCTTGTTGGGCGGTATTGAAATTGTCGATCTGAAAAATGTCAAGGCCGGGGCCGGAGAAGTTATTTTGATTTTTGCCCAGATTTTTTGCGGGCTGCCGACCCTTATTGGTTTTTTAATTCAAAACCCCAATGTCAGTATGGGTGTAGGGCGCGGGGCCGATCTGGGGTTGGTGTATGCCGGCGTGGCAGGACTGCTTAATCTGATGTGCATCATTGATGTTTTAATGCCTGTCTCACAGGGAGATTCGCACCAGAACAAAATCCCGGCCAAAGGATAAATTAGTTTGTTATATTCACTGTGTATTTTAGCCCAGCTTTTTCGGATGCCTCTGGATGTGCCCACTTCACCCGGCGGGCTCTTATGGGCCCTGCCCATCTGCCTGATCATCGCCTCGGTCTATAAAGCCATCAAACTCGAGGCGTTCCGCTGGCCCTTATTCGTTCGCGAAGTGTTACTGCTGTTTGCAACTATTATCGGGTTTCTTATCCTGGTCGCCTTGGCACTACTAACCATCGCCAAACTGGCCCATCAGGTATAACCAACAAATGTGCCACGGCCGTGTCGGCCGTGATTAGTAGTCTATAGTTATTATTTTAAACTGGTGTGCCTTTGTGCCCCTGTGCCAGGTCTGTTTGACTATTCATTCATCAGGAGCGATTATAAACTCATGTGCGGACGATTTGCTCTAACGATTTCACCGACGGTTCTGGCCCGCCTGTTTCAACTGGCAGATACTCCGTCATTATCGCCACGCTATAACATTGCCCCCGGCCAGGAGGTCACCGCCATCCTGAACCAGGAGGGGCAGGGACGAACCTGCCGGCTGTTCTCCTGGGGTCTTATCCCAACCTGGGCCAAAGACCCGGCCATGGGCGCCAAGCTCATTAATGCCCGCGCGGAAACCGTCTCTGAAAAACCCGCCTTTCGCGAATCATTCAAAAATAAACGATGCCTCATACCCGCCGACGGATTCTATGAATGGCATAAAAAAGACAAGACCAGCCGGCCTTATTTTATCCGCATGCAGTACAATGAGCCGTTCGCCTTTGCCGGCCTCTGGCAGCAGTGGCAAAGTCCGGACCAGCAGACCAGGAAAACCTGCGCCATCCTGACCATCCACGCCAACTCGCTTCTGGAACCCATCCATCCGCGCATGCCCGTCATTATCCCGCCCGAAAATTACGATCTCTGGCTCGACACCACGCTGAGCACTACCGACCGCCTCCAGAAACTACTCCATCCATACCCCCCCGAAAAAATGAACTGCTTTGCCGTAAGCCCCCTGGTCAACTCCCCCCAACACGACAGCCCCCAATGCATCGAACCCGTAAATCCGGATACCAACCATAACACCCTCTTCCCCAGTTAACATAATTAAAAATACTCTTCAATTTAAAATCCATTTCTTCTGCTTACCTTACCCTTATTATAATTACCTTAACGGTTTAGATTGGGAACCTATGATGATAACAGGGGCAGGTAGGTACTACTATACCGGATGCTTACGTTGGGCCTGCTCGGTGACACACAGTCCGGAACGTGCTTTGAGATTTACCTGCACTACTTTTTCTGCAGGGCCTCATGCAAATCCTTTACCTCGGCAGAGAAAAACAGTCGCCAGGTATCGCCTTCCTTTCTCCACAGGTTGAGGATTTCATCGGTGGTCTTTACATCGGTCCTGGTCACATGGATGGAGACACCCGCTTCATAGGCAAGGCCCCCCTGGACCGTGATCGCGGTGGTCTGGCGTACGTGCTCTTTGGGCGGGTTCTCCTTCAAAATACGGGCAAACGCCGCGCAGAACTGCTCCCGGTTCAGGGTCATCCAGATACCCGGTTTGTTCGGTGCGGGCATGGATATGATGAATGTTTCTGACAGCACCTCATGCATGATCTCCGCTCCCTTATCCGAGCGCCAGGCCTCGTTGATCTTTGAGACCTGTTCCCGGATAGCCCGTTCCGCCATATCCGCTTCATTGGCGTTTTGGGCCAGCGTGTAAAACGTGAATGTTGATAATACGATCATTGCGAACACACACGCCCTGATAATTTTTCTTTTCATGACTGTCTTCCTTTCCCAAAAACAATGATTACATAGTCCGTACCAAACACCTGATAGGGACAATTTCCTGCTGTATCAGAAGCATCTGCTTGGTTATTCATGTCACCTGACCTAATTGTATCCAGTCTTCGTTATCACCATGCCTCTGAGTCATTATATCCATCATACCCGTGAACTTGGCCGCCTGTCCATCTTAAAACATTACATGAATGGAGGCCTATGATTTGGTCAGGGAAGAAAACCTTATGCCTTTAGAATGTTCCACGTGGAACATTCTAAGACTGGTCAACAGCAGGTATCATAGTTATTTTATGTAAGGTTGGAGCGATTTTTTGTGTTTGAGCATCCCTTCTGACAGGGGAAAACATGGGGACTGTCCCCGGGTTTCCCCGGGTTTCCCCCCTGCGTGTAAGTATGCCACCCGTAGGAAAAATTGGGGATTGCAAAGCCGGAGGGGGCGGGTATAATGGAATTGATGATTTTCGATTTATGATTTATGATTTGAGATAATTTTCCATGGCCAAGACCAAAGTTGATGTTATCTATTCGCCTGATCCATCGAGCCAGTGCCGGCGCCCGTTGTTTACGGCTTCGGTGTCGGCCGGATTTCCCTCCCCGGCGGATGATTATATTGAGGGGCAGCTTGACCTGAATAAGCACCTGATCAAGCATCCGGCGGCCACGTATTTTGTGCGGGTCAGCGGGGATTCCATGATCGAGGCCGGCATCCACTCCGGCGATATCCTCATCGTGGACCGGTCGCTGGAGCCGCGGGATAAAAATGTGGTCATCGCCAATCTGGACGGCGAACTGACAGTAAAACGCATCCGCATACGGAATAAGAAACTGATGTTAATGCCTGAAAATGAAGAGTATTCGCCCCATAAGCTTGTGCCGGGTAACGAGTTGGAAATCTGGGGCGTGGTGACGCACGTAATCCATTCGCTATGAGGACGCCGGTTTTTTTATTTGGTAATATCTGCTTTGGGCGGAAGCAAGTATGAGAAAGACTAATAACATCTTTGCCCTGGTTGACTGTAATAATTTTTATGTCTCGTGCGAGCGGGTGTTTGACCGGCGCCTGGAAGGGCGGCCGGTGGTGGTGCTGTCCAATAATGACGGGTGCGTGGTGGCACGCTCGAACGAGGTCAAGGCGCTGGGGGTTAAGATGGGAGTGCCGGTTTTTCAGATTCGCGATTTAATTGAGAAGCATAAGATAGAAGTTTATTCCTCCAATTACACGCTTTACGGTGATATGTCCCGCCGGGTCATGGATACCCTGGCCCAATTTGCCCCGGATATGGAGATCTATTCCATTGACGAGGCCTTTCTGGAACTGGCCTCCGTGGCGTGCGACAGTCCTGATACTCTGGCCCGGCGATTGCAGGCTACGGTCAAACAATGGACCGGGATCCCGGTCTCTGTCGGCATGGCGCGTACCAAGACGCTGGCCAAGCTGGCCAACCACATTGCCAAGAAATCGGCGCGCACGCGCGGGGTGCTGAACCTTACGGATTCACCCTGGCTGGAAGAGGCGCTCACTCGTACATCTGTGGGTGATCTCTGGGGTGTAGGCAGTGCCACGGCGCGCAAGATCAATAAGAAAGGCATTGAAACCGCGCGCCACCTGCGGGACACTGACGATGGGTGGATCCGCAAGAGCCTGGGGGTGGTGGGTTTACGTACGGTCTATGAGCTGCGCGGGATATGCTGCTATGGTCTGGAGAGTTCGCCGCCGGCGCAGAAAGGACTGGCCGTAACGCGTTCGTTTGGGAAGCCGGTCGAGAGCCTCCCAGACATGCGTGAGGCAGTGGCCCTGTATGCCAGCCGGGCCGGGGCGAAGCTGCGCCGTAATCGCCAGGCGGCTGCTACCATGACGGTTTTTGTCATGACCAACCTGTTCCAGAAAACCGGCCCGCGCCATTTTGATTCCCGCACCATTGAGTTTCCCGTGCCCACCAGCGACACGGCTGAGATGATCGATTACGCCCTGCGCATCACCGAAGAGATATTCCGGCCCGGCTGCCGCTATAAAAAGGCCGGCGTACTCCTGGAGGGACTGGTCCCCGAAGATAACGTACAGGGCCATTTATTCGACCCCATCGACCGCCCCCGCTCCCGGCGTCTGATGAAGACCCTGGACAGTATCAACGGGCGTTCACCCCTCGAACGAATCCGCTACGCCGCCACCGGTGTCAACCGCTCCTGGCAAACCCAGTTCCGACATCGCTCCCCCCAGTACACCACCGCCTGGCACGAACTGCTCCAGGTCTCGTCCGGATAAACCAGAAGCTGTGAAATATCATGTAATTGAATAATTTATGATTCAATGTGTTAAATATCATCCTTAAAAATCAGGACTTGTCCTCCTGATTTTCAAGGGGAAAAATCGATCATAATTAAATTGAGTGCGGTTTTATTCCGCCGGTATTTCGGGCAGGTTATTTTTTCGACGGAACTGGTTGTCCTTTTCGATGGCTTTCTGGAAGTCTTCTTCCCGCATCCATTCCACATGGCCGTCGGCCCAGAGTACATTTCGGCCCTGGTTATTGTGATAGGACAATTTATCATACGCCAGAATCATTTCAGCGCAGGCATTATCCTCAAGGTCTGCGCCACGATAGACATAGAGGTCCCGGCTCTGCGGGCATTGCAGCATCTCGGGGGTAACATCCGCTTTTTCAACCAGTCCTTCCAGGTTGGGAGGATTCATGTCCTTATGGTCATTTTTATAAATCATGACGGCCATTCCGAGGCTTTTAAGTTGATTGGCGCAGATAACCTTTTGAGCCTGTTGTCTGGCCCTCTGTATAGAGGGGGTGAAGAAGTCATTAATGATATTTACCTGTTCATTATTAAGAGACAGGACCAGGCGATCCTGTTTGACCTCGGGAGTAAGCAGAGAGAATAGTTGCTCCGCTTCAGGCATACATTCCAGGTTTTGGGGATCCTGAAGTATCATTTGCCGGGAAGTAATAATTAAGTTATATAAAGCTTGCGCGGATTCTGAATCTTGAGATTGGACGGTCATATCAAGCGACATCTTTGGCGGCCCGTTAATACTTAAGACCGCCCACTGTATTCCCTGCATCAAGGCAGGAGTATTGAGTGATCCAGCCTGAGGTTCGATAGCCGGCAGCATCTCTGCCAGAATCCGGCGCTGGTCCGGAGTAGGGCTCAGGAGAACCTGGACCGAAGTGTCTCCGGCCGTGGTAAAAGCAGCCTTGAGTTCCGGACGGGGAACAGGTTGCAATTCTTTCAGACGAGACCTGGTGACAGCAGAACCTGCCAGGATATCCGGGCCTTTTTTAAATACTTCAACCTTACCTATAGAAAAATCCTCGAGAATTATATCGATCAGATTACTTATTATCTGAGGATCAGCATCCTGTTTAAAAGGAGTCAGAATAAAGAAAGAGGGGAAATCTATCAGGCTGAAAACGGCATAGATATCTCGGCCGCCGGCCTGGGTAAATTCAGCGATCCAACCGTTTGCCTTAATACGAAATTCCTCCAATTCACTTTTTGTATAGGCTATCTCTTCTGGATCCATAAGCGGCGTGGCAATCTCGATCATTTTGGCCACATATGCATTGATATCCACTGAAGACAAATTAATACGAACCAGGGCAAAAGTTTGCGCATCAATATAGGGAGCAACCCTCTGGGCGACCTCGGCAGGATCATATTGGGCCTCTGCGATTGCCGGTGTTGTTATAGTAATCAATAGTATAATATTTAGTATGAATAATTTTTTAAGCATGGTTGTTCTCCTGGTATAGTTTGGGGTAATTTCATATTATTTTCGAAGAGTCAGTTCATACCTGCGTCCGTCTTTGGGACTGCCATCCGGAGGGACAGGACTTTCGATGACGGCCTTGCCATCTACAAGTTGATATATAAAATCGTGGCCTGTCAGGGGGTCGGTCGGAACCGGCACCGTGGTAATATCGGCCAGCGTTGGAGGAAATCGGCCGTCATTTTCGGCCGTATACATTCGTACGGCTTCCACGCAGCGGAGGATGGCGATATCTCGTTCCATGCGGGTCATAATAAAATGAACTCGGCCCATGGCAGGTAAAATCGCATTAAAAACATTGTCTTTTAAATTTCCTGACATCCCTGCAAACTCTTCTTCCAGCTTTTTAAGATATGGTTTTGCCTGTATGTAGGGAACATTAAACCATTTAAATATGGAATCCCGCGTCTCCCTGAATTGCCATAATTGGTAGAGCATCACGGCCTGGGCGGCAGGCACTTTATCAACCCAATCCGGATCTATACCATGTTCGGTCAGAAAGCGTTTTGCATCCTGATAGTGCAGCATAATCCAGCCTAACGCGGGCAGGATCCCATTAACTCGGGATTTTCCCTCTGCTCCCAAATTAGCCAGTATCCCGAAATAGTCAACAACGAGCCTGGAGGCCTCCTCGGGTGTAAGAATTTTTTTATCCAGATCCTCTAATCGAGGGAATTCCACATAAATGATGGCCTGTTCCCATTCCATGGCATGACGTATATCGATAAACGGATCGGGCAGACCGGTCAGGGCCCAGTACAGGTTAGGGGTGTCCGGCGATGAGATAAAGTTCTCTGCCTGTTTGAGTATGAGGGCGGCCATGGCGATTCCCACCAGGTTTTGTATTAGGGTGGAGCCCTTCCCGACCTGCAGGCTCATGGTCATTCCATTTTGTAAGGTCAATAGCGCCTCGTCGTATTGGCCGTTTATGATTTGCATATGGGCTTTTAAGCATAAGGCGCGGGATAGATTGCGAAACTGGCCCAGGGCCGGCATGAGCATGCTAAAACCTTCTTCCCGCACCGGATATTGCCAGTCGCAGGATTCCCGATGGGCGGCCAGTTCAATATAATGAAAGGACTTATCGAATTTATCCAGAACATCCTGTACCTCTTTATGAGGCAGTTGGTCAGAAGCCATATCCTGCCAGTCTTTAATTTCTTCCATGTAATCGTTATCTTTATCGTCCGGCATCATTTCCAGAGCGGTGTAGTAGAGCAGAGCCGCATTGCCGGGTTTTTGGTCCAGGACACCGGGTATCAGGCGGTATTTCAGTGCTTCCCGGGGTTCAGGAGCCGGGCTGATGGTCAGGGACAGGGTGGGAATGGTTTCCTTTTCTTCTGAGTTATTGGCCCAACTTGTCCGGGGCACGGCCAGACACACTATCAGCAGAGTAATAATTATATGATTAAAAAATTTACGGTTCATGATAAATCTCCATCGTATTAAGACTAAGAGGAAAGTAACTCTTTAAGTAATGAAGCGGGATTGTCAATTATTTCTGAACCTGTAGAAGATTCTGAGCGGGGCAGTACGTCCAGTCCTTCTTCCAGAACTTTTTTTCGTAATTTAAAATAACTGCCATCATCCCAGTTCGATTTATCGGGGGTGAAGGTCATTTTTTCGAATCCGGAGCTCTGTAGGGTAAGGGGGGTGGTTTTTTGTGATGCGAACTGTGAAGTGATTGATGGCGGGGCTGGTCGATATCCTAAAGAAATGGCTAACATCACCGCCAGCGTGCCCGTCAAAGTCTGCCATAATCGGTTATGCCGGCGTACGCTTTTCCGGCCGGCACGGAACAGGAGTAAATCCCGATTGATTACGCTTGAGCCGGGCTGTAAAGCCGCCAGGGCAGATTCCAGTTCCTGCTGGGCCGGTGTTAAATTTTCCTGGTTTGACATAATTTCATTTCCTTTCTTAAAGCCACCAGAGCCTCCTGGTAACTATGGTGCAGTGATGAGAGGGGTCGCTCTAAAATTTCTGCTATTTCTTTGAATGTCAGTTGGCCCCAGATTCGCAAAATGACCACTT
Source organism: Sedimentisphaerales bacterium (assembly GCA_016930295.1). Classification (GTDB taxonomy): domain Bacteria; phylum Planctomycetota; class Phycisphaerae; order Sedimentisphaerales; family SM23-30; genus JAFGHE01. The sequence continues at coordinate 7,738 of JAFGHE010000095.1, read as the reverse complement.
CTCTTTGTCCTGCGTCAAGCTTTTCCAGGGCGGCCTGGGCGGTTTGGGCGTCAATCAGGTCCTCTGGACACGTCTCAAACCAGTTTCTGTTGGCTGTGGCAATTCTCTGTTGATGCTCCCTGCGACGCTTACGGCGGCGGATCTGGCTGATGGCTTCGTTGCGAACCGCCCGAAACAGCCAGGCCTTGACATTCCGGGACGGCCGGCGCTGGGCCAACAGGCGGATAAATACTTCCTGGACAACATCTTGCGCTAAATCTTCATCCAGCAGGGATCGGGCATACAACAGCAGATGAACTCCCCAGGTGTCATACCATGTACAGATTTGTTCCAGTTCAGCCGCGTTCATACTATCCTTTACCTTACATCAATAAGACGCCTGAGAACACGGATTTTCCCAAAAATAATTGGGGAAGAACCAGGTTTTTTTTCGATGTTGAATTCAGAGAAGATGTGAACGCTTTAGGTAGTAAAGCTGATTGTTCTGTAGTTCGGAATGGATTTTTCCCTGGCCCGATAGATGTTCCAGGTATTTGACGACTTCGTTGCGATGTAATCCCAGTCCCTGAGCAATATCTTCGACCGAACAGGGGCGTCGTCGGATAAGTTCCAGTATATCATCACATGTGGCGGTATAATATATTTGGGAATCAATGGGCTGGTAATCTGGCATGAGTTCCGCGTTATCGCCTATTTTCATTACGATATTTTCCAATTGTTCTCTAGAAGCCTGCATCGCAAAGCTTTCGGTGGGTGGTCGGGTAACTGTGTTTAACTGAATACGGTCCGGGTTGATTTTTCTGATACAATTCGTTAAGCGGACCACCTCTTTGTCTACCGTGGTAACACCGCCCAGTATAAATACTTCCAGCCAATATTGCCCCTGGTATTCCCGGCGAAATTTGATCAAGCCTTCCATCAGATGATCAAATCCTATCTTAGGGTCGGGTCGATTAACGTATTGAAAGTACAGGTCGCTTCCGGTATCCAGTGACGGCAAGACAAGATCGGCCTGTTTTATTGAGGAGCGGACCTCCGGCAGCCACAAGAGCGAACCATTGGTAATAACGGCCACGGGAATGTCGGTCATTTCCTTGATTTTCGCTATGAGTTCCTCGAGTCGTGAATACAACGTTGGTTCGCCGGAACCTGAGAGAGAGATGTAATCGGGATTACAGGCTAATCGTTCTTTTAGTTCATTCATGACATCCGTTAGCGGCGTCCATTCCTTGCGCTGTATTGTTTTATGGGTGGTTCGGCCCAGTTGGCAGTAAATGCAATCGTAGGTGCAGGTCTTAAACGGCACCAGATCAATTCCCAGGGAACGCCCCAGCCGTCGTGATGGCACCGGTCCAAAAATATGAGATACCATAATATTTTTACTCCGATTATCGATGAGTCGATTCATTACACTGAATCAGTATATATTTCCCCCTGAACGTTATTAGTACTGGTACGTTTCAATGAATGGGTGTGTGTTTTTCATGCCGGATCCATAATATTTTTATAACTGTTCCGACGGCTCATGATTGTCCGCATCTATAGCTAAGTTGAGTTTATCGATACATGATTTTTTCGGGAAATCTCCTGCAGGGACTTTTGATCAATATTGGGTATAGAGCTGTCTTGGTCAAAAACACCATGACCGCCGCTTTCGCGGACGATTTTTTGCACCCGGGTATTAGCCCACAGCAGACTTCCCACCATTGCTCCCGAGACAATCAGGAGAAATATCAGACCGTAGATGACTCTGCGTGAATACCCTGCCTTGGTTCGGCCGAATAGACTACCGATGGTTCCGCATACCCACGACCAGTGCAGCCATACGTGCACGGCACTCAGGCCCGTCATACCGATAGCCAGGTAAAAATGAACCTGTCCATAATTGTGTCGGTCCCATCCCCAAAGTAACAGTTCCGTACCAAACAGTCGGCCATGTCGGGGCGGTAAAACGTAATGAATCAAAAATCCCGTCCACACCAGTCCCACAAACGCAAAAAGCGTTATCACGTCCACAATAAAATTCCACGTGTTGCGTTTCATGTATTAACTCTCCCGTTATTCATAAAATACTGTTTACCTGAGTTACCATTTGTTTATGATGAAGTCCCACCTCCGGCAGACATTAGTGTATATAAAGTCATTTTCTGTAATTCATATATTTAAACCAGTTGTTCGGCTCCGTTATAAATTTTCTCGACGTGAAGGACAACAGCCGCAATTCGTGGGAATTTATCGGGGACCCAGGTAAGCATATCATCATACAGGGGGCCGTCGTTCGACCACTGAACCGAACCTTTTATTTGAAAAGAGCCTTTTTCCTCGTCAAGGACCACAAAAGCAAGGTTTGGATTTTTCTGAATATTATCACGCGTCTTGTGGAAGTAATTATCCGCTAAGACTACTGTTTCATCATCTATCACTTTCAGATATTTTACATAAATGACATTAGGTGTTCCTTCCCGAGAGCATGTTGCTACCGGGAAAACGTCCTGTTTTAAGATGGCCTTTTTAACTGTGTCGGGTAATTGAATCATTTGTTGATCTCCATAATTGATTGAGGTTATAATTAACTGTTTGCCAGATGACGAATTAGCTCTTCGGTCTCTTCCCAGCCGATACACCCATCCGTAATGGATTGTCCATAGTTTAATTTATCGGGAGTATTACATGGCTGGCTGCCCTCTTTTAAAAAGCTTTCCAGCATGATACCGGCGATGATTGAGTTGCCGTGACGAATTTGTTCGGTTACATCCAGCAGGACATGGCGCTGGAGGGTATGGTTTTTAGACGAGTTGGCATGACTACAGTCGATCATAATGCCGGTGGCCACATCGGCCTTTTGTAATAATACCTGGGCAAAAGCACAATATTCGGAACCGTAATTGGGACCGTTGGCTCCGCCGCGCAGGACCAGGTGCCCGTATTTATTGCCTCTGGTCTCCGCGATAATTACTTTTCCGTTTCTATCGATTCCTAAAAATGAATGGGGGCTGCCCGCGGCCTTGACGGCATCAATAGCTACATACAGGTTGCCGTCAGTGGAATTTTTGAATCCGATAGGCATGGACAGGCCGCTGGCCATTTGGCGGTGGATCTGGGACTCAGTGGTTCTGGCGCCAATGGCGGCCCAGGATACCAGATCGGCCAGATATTGAGGGATAATAGTATCCAGGAATTCCGTAGCCGTTGGTACACCCAGGTTGCCTATAGCAAGCAATAAGCTTCGGGCGCGTCGCAGGCCCGCTTCGATATCATAGGAACCATCCAGATAGGGATCGTAGATCATTCCCTTCCAGCCCAGGGTGGTACGAGGTTTTTCAAAATAGGTACGCATGATAATCAGAATTTTATCTTTTAGAGTTTCCTGGAGTTGTTTAAGTCTCCCGGCATAGTCGAGACTGGCCTGCTCATCGTGCAATGAGCAGGGGCCGGTTATTATCAATCGGCGTTTATCTGTATGAGTAAGGATATTTTGAACCTGAAAGCGGAAATCGGCCACCTGCTGAGCCACGGCTTCCGTTTGAGGCTGTTCGTCCTTGAGCTGCTTAGGTGTGATCAAGGATTTGAATTGCGTGATGTTAATGTTGTCAGTTAATTCCATGGGGTTAGGCTTTCCTGAAAAATAATTTTGTACCTACCGCACCGGAGATATAGTTATCGCCAAATGCCTGCCGGATTTTTTCGATAGCATAATGGCCGGTACAATGGACCGGGCATATTTGTTTCACGTGGAGATCATACAAAGCGGCCAGGGTATGTATGATTCGTTCCTCGGAGGCGCTATTTAGATGCAAGCCTCCTATTACGGTATGGATTTGTTTTTTATGTGCCAATTGGGATACATAATGAAGCGTATTGATAATACCGGCGTGGGCGCAACCGACAATCACGACCAGCCCGTCATTGGATTCAAAATAAAGAGCCTGATCGTCCGGCATGAAATCCGATTTTATGCTCTCGGCATCCAGAAAGAAAGGGTCACAGACATTTTCATATTCAGTTTGTCGGGGGATAGGACCGGTCACGGTGAAACCCGGGTAGATATCGGTCGGCTTTTCCGTCCAGACGACCTGTTTAAAAAGGCTCTGGTCTTTTATTTTTAAAGCCAAATCCATCGAGATACCAATATATCGAGATTCTTCCCGGTAATGACGGACATATTTGGAATGAAGGGCCTCAGGATGAATATACAGCGCTGTCTGGGAGGCATAGTGAGACAGGCCCGAGAGCCCTCCGGTATGGTCGTAATGTCCATGGCTGATAACGACCGTATCGAGGTTTTTCAGGTCGATGCCTAAAACGTGGGCGTTGGACATAAACAGGCTGCTTTGCCCGGTATCAAAGAGTATTCCGTGTCTTCCATTGTCTATCCAGATGGAAAAACCGTGCTCACCAATCATGTTGATCGGAGCAATATCGTTCACCAGAATGGTGACGGAAATCAATGATTGATTATCATGGTTGTGCATAGGATTTCCGGTTAATGGTCGCAGATATTTTCGCCGGGGACCAGGGTGTCGTTCAGATACGCGGTCACAATGGACTCTGGCGGTTCGCTGGGGGCGCCTACGACTACTTTGATGTCGTTCTGGGCGAATAACTGCTGGGCCCGCTGTCCCATGCCGCCGGCGATAATGACGTTGGCGCCCTGGGTATGAAGCCAGGCCGGCAGGACACCCGGCTGGTGCATCGGCGGTGTTAATCTTTCCATGGAATTAATGGATTTGGATTCTTCATCCACATCAATGAGGGCAAATACTTCACAGTGCCCGAAATGCATACATAATTTATCATTCACCAGTGGAATAGCGATTTTCATAAATAACTCCTCATTCATTTAAGGGGAATAATACCCGGGAAACCTCTTCCCAGATTTTTCTGATATCAGACGATACTCCATTGTTGGTATATTCCACGACCGACAATTTATGAATCTGGGCCTGGGTTATGTCGTTATCGTAGCATATCCGGCCGGCAACCCCGATATGCGCGGCTCGGGCCTGATTTTCCATTTTATCGGTCAGCTCTTTGTTGAGATCCCATTTATTAATGCAGACCATGGTCTGAATGTTAAAATGCCGGGTCAGTTTCATCACTCGTTCCAGATCATGTTGGCCGCTTAATGTCGGTTCGGTAACCACCAGGACCAGATCGGCTCCGGTGATGGAGGCAATTACCGGGCAGCCTATGCCGGGCGAACCGTCGATAATGACCAGGTCCAGGTTATTTTCTTCGGCTATTTTTTTTGCCTGGTTGCGGACGAGGGTAACCAGTTTACCGGAATTTTCTTCAGCAATACCCAGGCGAGCATGCACCATCGGGCCGTGCCGGGTGGTGGAAATGAACCATTGCCCATTCACGACCGGTTCAAAGGCGATAGCTTCTGCCGGACAGACTCTCACGCAAACACCGCAGCCTTCACATGAAATGGGGTCGATATAAAAAACCGTGCTGATAACTTCGTCCAGATCCACATGACGTTTGACCGCCTCAAACCGGCAGGCCTCCAAACAGGCTCCGCAGCCGATACAGTGTGCGGATATGATTTCCGCCCGTTTGCCGCCACTGAACGGTTCGGACTGTTGGTTTTCAGGTTCCAGCACCAGATGAAGATCGGCGGCATCCACATCGCAGTCCGCCAATACCTTCTTCCGGGCCAGTGCCGCAAAGGAAGCGACCAGGCTGGTTTTACCGGTTCCTCCTTTGCCGCTGATAACGACCAGTTCCTTCATCGATTAATTCCTTTTTGGTTATCCGAATAATTCCCTGCTGGTCATCTGGTTGATGACACGTTCGGCGAGATCGCTGAACATGTCCGCATATTCACTAAAACATGTGGAAGCGATTTCGCCTCGGGAATAAGTACGGGCGATACGGCGGTCATCAGGTATTTCTAAAATGATTTTGATGTTTTCCGCCGTACAATATTGTTTCACGGCATTATCGCCGATATCACATCGGTTAATTACTACGGCAAAAGGCAGCCTGAGTGCCCGGGTCATATCCACGGCCAGTTTCAGGTCATTTAATCCAAAGGGCGTGGGTTCGGTCACCAGGACAACCAGATCCGTATCCCTGATTGTCTCTATGACCGAGCAGGATGTTCCCGGTGGCGCGTCAATAAGAATTATCTCACTATTGTCGGCAGCCGCCTTAACACCTTTGATGACGGCCGGCGCCAGAACCTGACCAATGTTGAGTTTGCCGTGCAGGAAACGAAACGTGTGGGCACGACCCGTTTCAACGATACCGACTTCCTTCTGGTGTTCGGTAATGGCCTTTGCCGGACAAAATTGCATACAGCCCCCGCAGCCGTGACATAGTTCTTCAAAGACCATAACCGGCCCTTTGAGACAGAGGATCGCGCTATACTGGCATACTTCCGTACAGATCCCGCAGTGAGTGCATTTCTCATTGTCAACGAGCGGAACGGGAATCGTGATGGGCCGGCTCGATTCGAATTCCGGTTTGACGAATATATGGCAGTTGGGCTCTTCGACATCACAATCCAAAAGCTCAATCTGCCGGCCTTGTTTCGAAAAAGCCATGGCCAAATTAGTGGCCACCGTGGTTTTCCCGGTTCCGCCTTTTCCACTGGCAATTGCGATTTTCATTTCAAACTCATTTCCAAATCATCTGATTATCTCATTATTCTCATCAACGTTACGTTCTTTCCCTTTTCTCTGCGGGATTCATCTGCCCGTCTCGAATAATTCGGGTCCAGTGTTTGTCCAGCCAGTTCCACCACATCTCAGGATGCTCATGGAGAAAGCCATCCACACTCTTGGCCCACTTTTGCATAGACATCTCGGCCAGATCTTTAATCCGTCCTTTTCTGGTCAATTCAATCGGCGGTTCATATTGGATATGGTAGGCGCCGTCTCGCCAGTCCCAGAAAACCGGTACTACGGGCGCCCCGGTCCGCATGGACATAATGAATATACCGGGAGGGAAATAGACGGTTTTATCAAATATCGTAACTGCAATGCCCTTCTGCGGTCTGCGGGGCGTATCAGGAGTAATAAACAGCAGCTTACCCTGCCGTAATACGTCAATGGCAATCTGAAGTTTTTGGGCCTTGCTTGCTCCTTTAGGTGGATAAACCAGGTCACCTCCGCCCGCCTGACCAATGGCGTTATTAAGCCGCATTTTACGAGGATCTTTATTATGTCGAAGATATATGCCGCAGGGAAACCGCTGGGATACTACTGCCGCGTAAACCGGATACCCGCAAATATGGGGTGCGATATTAATGACTCCCTTGCCCTTGGCATAAGCCTGCTCTAATAACTTGACACTATCGTCAAATATAAATCGCTCCGGGCAACCACTTTCCGAAAAACCTGCCCTGAAAATATGTGCCAGCATGATCAATTGATCAATGACTCGCTCAAAATGATGGTCAATTAGTTTTGGATGATAAACACCTGTTAATTTCATGTTCCGGGCTAAACGTATCCGAAGCGGGATTGCGATTCGCGTAAGATCTGTCATTATCTGGCGAAGCCTCTCCACACTTGTCACATTACCCCGGCAGGCAAGTTCCATCCCGCCCCGCAGGGCTCCGAATGTCAAGGTCTTTCGTAACTTACGTGTTAGTTCCATTGTTCCAGGCGTTTCACACTACACTATTTGAAGTGGCTGTTCCGATGCCGCCGTCAAAAGTCAATTTTACCAATGTAAAACAGGCTTTATAAGTCAGTATCAAAGCTGCCACATACTTTTGACGCTGGCG
>JAFGHE010000094.1 GCA_016930295.1 Sedimentisphaerales bacterium | reverse complement strand
TAAAAGCAGCCGTCCAGGACGAATTCACGCCTTGGATAAAGACGTTGCCGACGAAATTATAACGACTCGTCGTATCCGTATCTGCATTGTATCCCGGATGACCTCCGGCCCAGTCGTACACAACATTGTTGCGGAAATCAAAATGGATTCCTTCCGGATCGGAGCTGGTTGCGGTGTAGTTGCCGGGTCGGGGGTTTCGGCCTCTGTTGTGTGCGTACAAGTTATGATGATAGGTTTTTTCTTCCCCGTATTCACCGCGAATCAGCGAACCATAGCTGTGGTTCTCAAAGGTAAGGGCTTCGCTGAGAATACACCACTGGACGGTCACATGATCGGTTCCGTCCTGACACGAAATAGTTTCATCCCGTGCATACGATCCGCTGACATGATCGATGATGATATTGTCGCCGCTGGCGATATCAATGGCGTCACCGCTGGCATTGGCGCCGCCGGCATCCACCCGGACCCGAAGATAGCGAATCACGACGTTGGAGACCCCACTGATATAGATCCGCCCCATCAGGCAAATCCCGTCACCGGGGGCTGTTTGGCCGGCAATGGTCGTATTGGACTTCGGCCGCAACAGCACATCGCCAAGTTCTATCGTACCCGAAACGCGGAAGACAATGGTCCGGTTACCCGCACTGACCGCGTCGACAATTGAGCCCTGCCCGCTGTTGTACAGATTTGTAACTTCATAAACATCACCGCCGCGTCCGCCCGTTGCAAAACGCCCCGACCCTTCGGCCCCTGGAAATGCAACAGGCACTGCACTGACGGATGTTGAAAGGAAGCAGATCAGAAATGTTATAAATCCTGTGATCGAACAATAGTATCTCATAAGCCTAACTCCAATTTCAAAAAAATTCTCTAATTTTCTATTAAAAAGCCTTATAAACTCATGGTGTCTACGGACAAGCAGCAATCTCAGGTGCCGGCCCTTCAATCTTCAGATAGTCAATGTTAGCGCAGCCGTCGCTGGTCGTCGATTCAAGACGGACTGTCTTAGCACCCGCTGTCAATGTGACCGGAACAGATACCGTGGACCAGATATACCATTCCCCTGTGCTGGTAAAGGCAATCCCGGAAACCTCCGTGGTGCTGTTAATAATCAAATCTGCCGGTCTATCCGATGTTCCCGCATACCGGAATGTAAATGTATAGGTTCCGGCCGTGACGATGTTGACGCTGTAGTCAACGCCTCTTCCGGTCTCGTTATAGGTGTTGGCATAACCGCTACCCGTGTAGCCGCTGTGTTCCGATTCTATACCCTGAATATCACCCGAAATGCAAAAACCGGTTGCACTTTCCTGAATGATGATGCTGTCGGATACCGGATCGGGTACTGCACAAGCCTCGACTGAATACCCCGATTCGTTATTATTCGTATCGACCGCCGTGACCACATAGTAATACATCGTGCCGTTGACAGCGCTGCCGTCAGTGTAATCCGAAACGGTCAGTAAAGAGGCGTTAAGTTTCGCATAGCCGCTGCCCGAGCTTGTCGAGCGATAGACATTATAGCCGGCAAAGTCTTCTTCAGTGTTGTTGTCTGCCCAGTCCAGCGGCGCTTGAGCATTCTGTCCCAGTGCCCACAGGTCAGCCGGGGCTGCCGGAGGTGTCGTGTCAGAGGGAATGAACATATAGTTTTCAGCAAAGAGAGAAAATTCGCTGAAATCGACGCGACCGTTGTCATAATAATCGGCGTCGTCGATATTCTCGGTAGCCAGCCAGTAGCCGACAAACGACTCCAGGTCGTTGGCATCGACAAGTCCGCTCAGATCGAAATCACCGTACTGTCCGTAGAACCAGTGGGGCGGGTCTCCCTCCTGGCCGTCTGCGCCTGCGCCGTACTGCACAATCGCCGGAATCTCTTCGGTGCTGTCAAGGGTAAACGCATACGGAGGCGTAAAGACGGTATCTGTACCCGGATGAGCCGTGCCTGTACAGTTATCGAGTATGTTGCCGGATGCGGCGATCAAGCCCCACTCTTCCACGGGTGCACCGTCCCGGTTATTGACATAGGGATCAAAGACATCTTTAAAATAGTTATTTTCGATGAGGCATTCGGCCTGGATACGCGACCAGACGCAATAGATATCTCCGGGGCAGTTATAATAGTTATTGTAGACATGCGCCCGTCCATAGCGAACGGATGGTATTCTCTGCATACAATACTGGCCGAACCAGTTGTGATGGAACGTTACATGCAGCGTGCCCTCATCGCCGGGGCTGTCGGTATTGCCGACAAGGCTGACACGGTCGCTGTTGTCATTGGGTGTAGTAAAATAGAACTTGCACCAGGAAACCGTTACCCAGTCAGACTGGCGGGCAATATCAATACAGCCGTCCCAGCAGTCATAGATCGTGCATTTGGTGATGAAGACGTTGGTGATCCGGTCTTTGACACTGATGCCGTCCTCTTCGCTGGTGTAGTCCTCCGGACAGGTGATCGTTATGCCTTCAATGATGACATTCGAGCAATCGTTCTTAAAGCCCAGACTGCCGATAATCGTCGGATTCTCACCGATGCCCCGGATAGTCTTGTTGGATTGGATCCGAACCCGGCCTTCGTCGGCATCCGCCAGTTCAATGGTTCCGGATACCTGGATAATATACGGCGTATCTTCTGTTTCGACGTAGGTCAGAAAATCTGCCCCGTTAGTGACCGTTACCGTTGTTCCCGTGGCGCCGCCGGTCGTGCCGCCATTCTGGGTAGCAAAGCCGTCAACCGCAAAGACGCGTGAGGAACAGCAGATAACCGGCATTAATGCCAAAATAATGACGACCGCAGAGTGTTTGACTTTCATAATTTACCATCTCCTGTTTATTCGTTAAGATTTAATCCTCTTCATCAAGGTTTCAGTGCGTTTCTATAAACCGCTAAGCCAGTTCTGAGCAAACAGCGCGAACTCGGCCAGATCCACCCTTCCGCTCGCGTCGTAATCGGCGTCGGCAATATTATACGTATCAAGCCAGTAACCGATAAATGTCTCAAGGTCATCCGTATCGACATCGCCGTCCATGTCGAAGTCGCCGTAAGGACCTGAATACCAATGAGGCGGGTAAGGAGTTCCTGCGCCTGCGTAGGCCTGAACCATAGTTTGTACATCTGCGGCATCGTCGAGGGTATAATCATACGGCGGCGTAAAGATGGTGGCGTATTCATTTGTCGCCCAGGTGGGAACCGAACAGCCCGGAAACACATTGCCGGTATTCCAGCCGATATGCCCGGCAGGATGCTCAGGTACATCGCTGTAGTAATCTTTCCAGGGATTGGGTACAGCATTAAAGTAATTGTTTTCAACTCGAATGCGGGACCCACAGCCTACACCAACACAGTAACCACCGGCCACAAGATCATTGTAATAATTATTATAAACGTGTACCTGACCATAACGGACGCGGGGCATTCTTTCCTTGACGCCGGTTGTCCACCAGTTATGGTGATAAGTAACGCGAAGATTAGCCGCATCGTCTTCCTGGCTATCGCTGCTTCCGACAAGACATGCGAAGGTATGGCCGGGATCCGGAGTAGAAGGGGTATAGTGGAATTTGCACCATGAAACGGTAACAAAGTCGGAATTATTGGATATATCGAAAGCCCCGTCACCGGTATCATAGATAGTACATTTGGTAACAAGAACATTGTATATATCCTGCTTTAAGCTGATGCCATCATATGAACTTCCTTCATAAGGATTGGTGATGTTCAGGTTCTCAATAATGATATTTCCATCACGATTTTTAAAACCGACATTTCCTACGAGCGTCGGATTTGTACCTATACCGATAAGGGTTTTGTTAGCACTGATTTCGAGAACACCGGTACCGATTGCAATTGTACCTGAAACCTGAATGATATAGGGTGTCGCTCCCAGTTCGGCGTAATATTCAAGGTCTGTAAAATTGTCTACGGTAACAACAGTTCCACCTTCGCCGCCTGTCGTACCACCGTTCGCACTGGCCCAGCCGTCTGCTGCGGCAAAGGCATTTGATGTAAGGCATAAACATAAAACTGCGATAAGCCCCACTGCTCTTTTCATCACGGGTCTCCTTCGCGGCTGGATTAAGCCGCATAAAGAAATACATTGTTCGGGATTGTTTTTCATTTTAAGTCTTCTCCTTTGCCGTCAATAAGCGAACCTTAATTGGTGAAAGTCAGCTCAAGTAGTGGCCAGTAATCTTCGCCCTCTGCAGAATCATGCGTCGTAAAATTAGAGGCGCCGCCGGCGCCATGCAGAACAAACTGAACGATCCCGTCTGTATCGGCCTGCAGGACCGAGAGCACATCAAATGTAAACTGGTCACCTTGCAGACCCCCGTACGAATAATCTACGGTATCAATCAGTGTGGTCCTGGCCGGGTCCAGTTCGTCCTGAAGCTGATTAATGGTAATGGGCGCATCCGGATTCACGCCGTCGCTACTGGTATAATTGCCCGGGGCGTTATTCCAGGTCAAATTTGTTTCGCCCCAGCTGATATTATCTGTGCAGTCATCATTGACCGCCGATAACAGACAGGTACTGGTCTTGGCTTCATATAGAGTAATTCGCAAAGTAGCTGCCGTTGCGGAATTGATATCCAGATCGCTAACGTCGAATTTGATCCAGGATTTTGCGGCTTTGCTGTCTCCTCGTACGCTGAGTTTATTGCTGTCCGTCTTGTTCGTGTCAGCCTCAGAGACGGCGCCGTCGTTTAGTGATGTCCGGCAGCTTACCAGCGCATAACGGTAAACATCAGTGGGAGGAGGGGGTGTCTGGTCGACCAACCAGAAACCTGCCAGCAGGGCAAACTCATCCAGGTTAATCCGGCAATCATTATTGATATCCCAGCCGGTGGTGACGAGACAATTGGATTCGAGCCATACATTAAAAAAGGCGGTTAAATCCGTCATGTTGATAATTTGATCGTCATTGACATCGCGATAAAAGCTCATGTCAACCGGTGTCGCAAACACTTCGTCAGAATAACCGGATTCATTCGAGGAGGTGTCAACAGCCGTGACAACATAAAAACAGGTAATACCATTCTCAGCCGTGTCGTCAGTATAATTTGAATCAGCTATTAAAGTGCTGAGTGTGACATAGCCGCTGCCCGAAGTTGTGGAGCGGTAGACGTAATAGCCTGCGAGATCGCCTTCAGAATTATCATCCCAATCAAGGCCAATAGTCCCGTCGCCTGCCAAGGCCGCCAGTCCCGTTGGAGCAGCCGGAGCAATAGTATCTTCAGAAACAAGACTGTTCAGATAGACCTCCAGGTTTGTGTAATCCGGATTCAGATCGTAATCATTCCTGTCCGCTGGATTGTATAAATCAAGACCGTTGGCAGTTTCCCAGGCATCCGGCATACCGTCCTCATCGGTGTCCCAACCGGCCGGCCGAGTTTCTTCAGTTAGAGCGGGCCAGCCTCCTACATCCGCCTGTGAATCAATGATACCTGGAGTGCCGCTTATAGAGCCAGAATAAGTCGTCGTACCGTTTTGGACCTCCTCAATAATACGGGTGTCCACCGAGTCACGGACCAGACTGCATCCAACATCATCCAGGACGGAATTATAGGCATCCTGCGCGGTCTGTGTGGTTACCGGGTATGTCGTAGCCGTAGGGAACGGCGTAAGTGACCGGCACAGCGGTATATCTCCGCTTCCTCCGGCAGGATCAACGCCAAGCCAGTTATCGGCTGTTACTGTCGGATAACCGTTCACGTAATTGCCGTTGACATACCACTGCCCGTAACTATAGCCATCGCCATAACTTGGCTCGCATATCCTGTCACGAACCCCTGAACTTGTTGCAGGGCCATATTTGTAGTAGCAATTGACGATATTGACGGTGGCATTCTCGCCGCCGTAACAGCTATTGAAACCCCAGTTGTATATGACATTGTTGCGCAAATCCACATTGTTTACCACATCCCCTTCGATGCGGGGGTTTCGCGAGCTGTGATGGGCCAGCAGGTTATGATGCCAGGAACTGTTGGTGCCGCCCCAGATGCCGCCATAGCCGTGAGGGCCTTTTTCATGGTGAGAGTAACGAAGGCTTTCCGTTATCAGGCACCACTGGGCTGTAAAGTTGTTGTTGGCATAATATGAAAAGGTCTCATCTATCGACCAGCTCGCCGTCACGTGGTCAAAGATCATGGTGTTGCCGTAACGTCCCCATGTGGCGTCATCGTCGCCGTTTTCAGTGCCGTCGGGCCATTGGTCACCGAGACGGCAGCGAATGTAGCGGATAATCACATTATCATAGCCGGCATATAAAGAACCATTGGCAATGCAGATACCATCCCCCGGCGCGGTCTGGCCGGCAATGGTTACATTGGGGTATTTGACACTAAGATTAGAAGTCAGATGGATGGTCCCTGATACCTGAAAGACAATCGTGCGGGGGGTATTATGATCCAGGGCATTACGGAGAGAACCGTCACCGGAATCATAGAGATTGGTTACAATATAGACGGCCCCGCCGCGGCCGCCGGTGGCTGTAGCACCATATCCTTGGGCGCCCGGAAAAGCGGGAACTGCCCAAGCGCAGGTTGAGATCAGGGAGAAAAAAACGGATACCTTTAAAAGGTCCGAAAAGTTATTTTTCATCTTTGCTCCTCTTAAAGCTTAATTTCACATATTATATCAAAAAAAATTGTTGTATGCAAGATTTAAGCTAATAGAGGGCAGTTTTGCGCAATATATATGTATTTAATGCGTGAAAAAGACTTTTGTAAGTATGGATTTTTCAGTATCATTTGAATTCTCATTATCTATCGCGATAGGACATAGTATCGCAAATTAGCCTATGAAAAGGAACATCCATTTTATGAATGCAAAAGTGCTATTACTATCGTTATTTGTATTATTCTGTTATCCGTTGCTTGCGATAGCCGATGCCAAAACAACCGTTGTTTTGGCAGGTGATTCTACGGTGACTGATGATGCCGGCTGGGGCGCCGGTTTTGCGGCCTGTCTGTCCGATAAAGCCCAATGTACTAATCTCTCACGGGGAGGGCGCAGTTCGGGAAGCTTTGTGGCCGAGGGATGCTGGCAGGAGGTGCTTAATCTCAAGCCTGATTATGTGCTTATTCAATTTGGCCACAATGATGAACCCGGACACGGCCCGGACCGGGAGTCTGAGCCAAACACCACCTATCGCGCTCATATGGAACGTTATGTTGATGATGCCCGGGTTGCGGGTATAGAACCAATTCTGGTGACGCCTGCATTTTGAGCTATGCACTGAATATGCATGATCCGGTACCGGCAAGAATCCTACCAAACAAGCAAGGCAATGGCGTTGTCATATTAGCGGATGATTTTCAAGCAGAAAACCTGACTTTTCGCAATACATCCGGCGACCATGGTCAGGCTATGGCTCTGTGTATTGAAGGCGACAGGGCTGTAGTGAAGGATTGCCTGATTTTGGGCTGGCAGGATACACTCTTACTCAACAATGGTCGCCATTATTTTAAGAACTGTACGGTTGAGGGGCGAGTGGACTTTATCTATGGTTCGGCGACAGCGGTTTTCGATGATTGTCTAATCCGAACCAAAGGCAAAAGTTATATTACGGCAGCATCATCATGACGGGTACGAGCTTATTCGCGACGGTCAAATTATTCGATTCGAAACCAATCAAAGTCCGCATAACCGCCGTTACGCACATCCTGTCCTTTGATACAGAACAACCCGACTTTAGCGCCAATCCAGATGCCAGGTTTGGCCTCAAACTGTTTTCCAAGATTGTGGAAGACTTCTCCGTCTGTACTGTAGCTGAATTGGCAGATTGCCTTGGGTTCGGTAACAGTGACTCGAAGATAAACGGTATTATCGGGAAGCGCCGTCTCTTCAAGAACTTTTTCCCGACCGTCATTGTAAGCATCCATACAGATAATTTGAGATAGCGAAAAGCCGATTTCAGTTTCTCTCATCGACAGACAGGCATAATCTTTGCCCATAATCACTAATCCCGTTTGCGTTCCCTGTTCCATTGGCTTAAATGTTACTTTCGTCGTGGCGGTAAATGCAGGGGCAGGAAACTTCTGTAGCAGGGCATTGCCCGCATCCCAAAGGGTAGCGTTTTCCTGCGGAAGTTTTTGTGAAAATAAGCGCAAATGAGTGGTATTTCTCAGCATTGCATACCATGTTAACCGGGGATTGGCTTGCCACTGCCACTGCAAACCGAGTTCATTGCCGTTAAATTCATCCGATTCCATCGGATTGACGATTTCAGGATCGTCTCGGCATTCTGGTTTTTTATATGAGAGGACCGGCTCCCATTTTTCGATGGACTCATTGTAGCGGCCCATGAAAGGCCAATCTGCCTGCCAATTAACCGGCTGCAGGTGGATTACACGGCCATAGGCCTTTTGATCCTGAAAATGCAAAAACCATGATTGGCCGGAGGGGCTTTGAACCCACCCACCCTGATGTGGCCCGTTGATAGGGCTGGAGCCCTGTTCAAGCACAATTTTATAGTCATAAGGACCAAAGACATCTCTGGAACGCAAGGCCAACTGCCAGCCGGTTTTCACCCCGCCGGCAGGCGCCAGGATATAATAATAACCATTACGCTTATAGAATTTTGGGCCTTCAGTTGTCGGTTGATTGTCATTTCCATCAAAGACGTGCTTTCCGTCCGGGCTGACGTTGGTTCCTTCCGGATTCATGCGATGAACTGTCAAAAGACTGTTGACACCTGTCCGGCTGGCGGCCCAGGCATGGACCAAATAAGCTTTTCCGTCATCGTCCCATAAGGGGCAAGGGTCAATTATTCCGTTTCCGCTTAAAACCAGAACAGGTTCTTCCCAGGGGCCTCTCGGATTGGCTGATCGAACCATGTAAATACCCGCATCCGGATCACCCCAGTAAATGTAAAACATGTTATTGTGGTAACGAATGCTGGGCGCCCAGACGCCTTTTCCGTGCTGGGGTTGATTAAAGAGTTCATCAGGATATCGGCCCAGAGCGTGCCCGATCAGCGTCCAATTAACCAGGTCTCTGGAATGAAGTATAGGTAGGCCGGGCATACATGTAAAGCTTGAAGCCGTCATATAGTAATCAGGACCAACTCGGATTACGTCGGGATCGGAATAATCAGCGTAAACAACCGGATTTTTATAGGTTCCCTCCCGGGTATCCGGAGACCATACTTTGGATATATAATTGGTAATGTTTG
>JAFGHE010000008.1 GCA_016930295.1 Sedimentisphaerales bacterium | reverse complement strand
GCTAGCGTCAAAAGTATTTTGAACGTTTGTTTCTGTATTAAAAACAACGATTTTAAATGCCAATATCCACTTTTGACGGTGGCATCTTAAATATAAGTGAGGAATAATCGTGAAGGCATTAATTACCGGTGGAGCAGGATTTATCGGGTCGCATCTGGCGGAGAAGTTATTGCAGACCGGCCATGAGGTGATGGTAATCGACGATCTGAGCACGGGTCGTATGGATAATATTGCCGGCATCAAGGATGATGCGAAGTTTCAATTTATACTGGAGAGTGTGCGAAATTATGAGACCATGCACATTTTGGCGGAGCGTTGTGATGTGATATTCCATCTGGCCGCGGCAGTGGGGGTGCAGTTGATTTTGGATGAGCCGGTCCGTACGATCGAGACCAACATCCATGGCACGGAGGTAGTGTTGGAAGTGGCCAACAAATTTCGGAAAAAAGTGGTATTGGCATCCACCAGTGAGGTTTATGGCAAGAGTGAGGCTGTGCCGTTTCGTGAAGACGATGACACGGTTTTGGGCAGTACCCGATTTTCGCGGTGGTCCTATGCGTGCAGCAAGGCGATAGACGAGTTTTTGGGACTGGCCTATTATCAGCAGTATGGGCTGCCGGTCGTGGTGGTGCGTCTATTTAATACCGTAGGGCCCCGTCAGACGGGACAGTACGGCATGGTTCTGCCGCGGTTTATTCAATGGGCCTTACAGGGTGAACCTGTTCAGATATACGGCACGGGGAAACAGGCTCGCTGTTTTTGTTATGTAAAGGATGTGGTGGAAGCGCTGGTGGGGCTGATCAATAATCCGGAGTCCCCGGGCAAGGTCTATAATGTGGGCTCCACCGAAGAAATAACCATTGAAGACCTGGCGGATAAGATAATTTCCATGACCGGCGATAAGAGCCGGAAGAAATATGTCTCTTACGAGGAAGCCTATGGCAAGCCGTTTGATGATATGATGCGGCGGGTGCCCTGCCTGGACAGGATAAAGGAGACTATCGGTTTTGAAGTTAAAACCAGCCTGAACGAAATACTCGAGAATTTGATTCATTACTACCAAAGTAATAATTGAAGGTTTGTTATTGTTCGAGTCTGCTGATTAAAAGGAATGAATCATACCCCGGCGGTCCAGTTCCCGGGCCAGTTCGAGGGTAAATCGGGGGGCGTCACGTCGGTCGAGATGAGAGGTGTCGGGGCATTCGAATTGAGTCAGGGCAGGCACATCCTGAAAATGGATTGTATGGGCCTGGGTATATTGGGCCAGAGAGTCCCAGTATTCTTTGCGGGGATAGTATTTTTGATCCAGTCTGAAATGTTCATCCGTGGTGATATAGCGGATAAAGAGTACGGTTCCGCCCCGGTCGTGGATTTTTTTAACGTATGGCTCTATATGCATGGCTTCATTTAACCATTCCTCGGGAGGCAGAAGATTCTCTTGGGCATAACTGGCTCTGAGGGCATCCAGGATATTCTTGGCTCGGATATCTTTATCACATTTTGTATAGTCCGCGGCATAATAACGGTCTATGTTTATATTTGCAACACGATGCGGCACCAGGCTATTCAAGCTGCGTTCTCTGGCCAGATGGGAGATAAGTTTGTACCATTTAAACCAGGGATCGAGAATGACAATATTATTTTGCAAGCGAGCAGAGATGACTTGGTTGATTTGCTCGTCAATAGGCCATCCCCGCAGATAATGGTTATGATAAAAGTCAACATTAGATTGCTGATCTTTCCATTTATGAGGTAAAACGTTAGTGCCTTCCGATATGGAACAGATTACGGTTCCGTTGAATTTTTTATCTTCGGCCAGATCCTCAAGCACGGCCATGGGAGATCTGCCCACCAGGGCCAGTTGAACAACGCGGCAATTGGGGAAATACTCTTCAAAGACACTGGGGACAAATCCAAACAGGATATGGGAGGCACCCAGAACGACGACCACTTTTTCACCGTTTTGTGAGTATACACGATGGCGATGAAAGGCCCAGTTAGCTTGATCATCATGTACCGACGGCTGGTGGCCTAGCGCGCGGAATAATAGCTCCAGGCCGGCTAATACGACTATAGCCAGACCTGCCCCTGTCAGCCAGGTCAACAGCCACGGCCCCCGGGGGCAGCGTTCGTTAGAACTGGAAATAGACGAAGGCACGCTCATCTCCTGATAAAACCACAATACCAATCAGCATGGCGGCCAGGGTTAACGACCTGATCCACCAGGGGCTGCGAGCGGCAAGAGATTCCAATGTAGTCTGTCTCATCATCCAGTGCACCAGGATGATGATAGAGATAAGGGTGACTACTTTTATGGCCGCCAGGCTGGAGACCAGTATGGTTGTGTTTTCCTGATGGTCTCCCAGCATTACCGAAATAAAACGCCAGGCCTGCCCAAAGCCGGAAGCCCGGAAAAATACCCAGCTCAGGGTAACCAATCCAAAAGTTATCAGGGCCAGCAAAAACCGGAAGGTTTTTTTATGCCAGAGGCGGATGTCGGGAATAATCATTTTCAGGATACGTTCCCCGATGAGATAGAAGCCATGCAGTGCTCCCCAGAGGACGAACGTCCAGGACGCGCCGTGCCAGAGTCCGCCCAGGAGCATGGT
>JAFGHE010000093.1 GCA_016930295.1 Sedimentisphaerales bacterium | reverse complement strand
TTATATTACGTATATCCAGCCCATCGGCGGCCGGAGTAATCGCACTGACATTAAAGCTGCTGGTACCGGACGTGGTTACCTGCAGGTCGTCACTAGTGGAAGTACCTGCCAGTTCCGTAATCGCTACCGAATTCGTGGCGCCCGGCGTAAAGGCAATCTGGCCGGTTACATCCGAAGCCGTGGTCACCGCAAATGTCTCACCGGCTTCCACATAGGTAAACAGGTTACTGGCCGCCCGGGTGTTGGCGGTAATCGTCCCGCCGCCCGTGGTGATATCTCCGGCCGTGATGGAAATAGTGCTGTCCACCGTGCCGGCATAAGCAGAATCAAAACCATCGGCTATATCATCACCGTTATATACACTTATGCTAAAGGCGCCTAAAGCCATAACATCACCGGCATCACTGCCACCGACTGTAATGGCGCCCATGGTTCCCGGTATCACCCAGGAAGCGCCTGCCAATGTCAGGGTATCATCCGAAGCCGTATCGGCAAGGGTTATAGTTCCCAGATCCGGAATATCCGTATTGGCGCCGTCACCGGCCGCATCCAGATTCATGGCATTGATATACAGGTCATTACCGGCGCCACTGTCACCAGTAACGCTGATATTTCCCACATCACCGGCCGCCGTAATCTGCAATCCGGCTTCACCGTCCGTGACCGTAATCGCGCCCACGCTGCGTTCCGTGGTATTGTCCGTGGCGCCACTGTTGGTATCAATGATTACCAGGGTTACACCCGCGGCATCGCCTAAGGTCTGGGCCGTAATCGTTCCCATCGAACCCGTATCATCCGTGGCATCCTGGTTTACATCAAAGGTAAGATTTCCACCCTGGGCCGCGTCAGCGCCAATGCTGACATTACCCATACCATCATCCGCGGTAAAAGTAACCGCAGCGGTATCTGCAATATCATTCGTAACCGTTAAGGTGCCTATCAGACCACCACCAGTGCCGTCCGTCGCATCAAGACCATCGGCGGTAAAGGTAACCGCGCCGGCTCCCGTGGATCCGATATTATCAGCCGTAATATTGCCGATATCAACCGCACTGAATGCCACCGCTCCTGCGCCATTACCTAAGTTGGCCGTGCCGGTCGCATTGGTTACGGTAATCGTTCCAATATTTCCGGTTTCAGCGGTTCCCCCATTGTCTGCGAAAAACGCGACACTGCCGTTTCCTCCCACACTCCCTTCAACATCGATATCACCAATATCATCATTAGCCCAGAAATTAATGAAGGATCCTGAGTGCCCGCTATTTATATTACCATTCACGGTTATATCACCTATAGAACCAAAGTCCATTATCCCCTGCGCGTTAAATAATATATCCCCGGCAGCCCAGGTAGAAGTCTGGATAGCTCCCGACGAGATGATATTTCCAATACTTTCACCCTGAAAGGTAATATCTCCACTCTCATAGGTACTACGCAGGATTATTCCTGCCAGAGAAATATCTCCCATAGAGCCGTTGGGTGAACCAATAACAATCTGGCCCAATACAGGGAAAGCGTCATTGGAAATCAATCCAGTGGCAGTAAAACCGGCCATATCTCCAACGCCGGCAGGCATAATAGTAATATCACTATCACCCGAGCTGTTATTATCTATTGAAGAAACCGTAACCATACCTTTAAAACTACCATTGGAACTGGTAGTAATCGTGATATCACTACTACTGGCGCCGGTAACATAAACAGCACCCAGACTTACCGTGGACAAAAATCCACTTTGGCCGCCATCGATGGTTAAATCATGATCTCCACTACCGGCAACGTAGATGCCGCCAATCGATACTGTGCCCACACCATCGGGAGTACCACTATTCAGGTCAAAATCCATATCGATCCCGCCGAATGCATTACTGTTTATAGTTATCCCATTACTGACCGTTAAACTGGTTGCTCCGTCGGCATCAAAATTAATGCCCGCCGCACCGCCGAATACCTGCAATGATCTAAAACTTATTGTTCCGACCCCCACTCCGGCATCCCCATCAAGATTGAAGGTAATTCCGGCATTACCCGTGGCAATGACATCACCGCTCCAGTAAATTCCGCTGAGTACCCCGGTAGCCTGAATATAGGAATCCTCTGCCATATCCACACCGGTATCACTGGATACCAGGGCTGTCAAAGAGCCGGAGGTATAACCGCACAGGATATGAATCTCCACGCTAAGACCAGGATGACCCGGCGCCAGAGAAGGCAGGGTAATATATCCAATTCCTGCCGTCGAGTCAGGCGTTGGATCATCACCATCAGCTTGCAAGGGAGCGTCACCGACGATACTGGTGGCAATCTGATCCTCACAGGTCCCCGTAGCTTCACCGTCAATATTAAAGGTAAACCAGTCGGCATCCCCACCTGAATCCCCCGGACCCGGAGCCGGAATATCATATCCCGCGGCAATGACTAACAGTAAAGAAGTAGTGCCGGTGGGAACCAGAAAATTACTCAAATCCACATTACCGATACCTACATTAGATACAATAATCAGCGATTCACTAACACTATCCAACGCAGACCCCAGAGTTATGTTGGGCACTAAATCATCTATTATATTCGTTACGAAAATGTTGTGGGTACTATTTTTACCCAACATCAAAATACCATCCGTATTATCCCATACATTACTGCTACCTCCGGTGATATCCCAGGTTACATATTCATCCGGAGCGACCTGCTGGATCGCGGAAACCGTGATGGGGGACCAGAAAACCAGGATGATGAATACTAAACAAAATAATCCATATTGCCGACCAGAATTTTTTCTTTTCATCACAACTCTCCGTAATAATAAAGCGTTATTATCTTGCGCAGAGACTATAACTATCTCTCTCATTCATTTTGGATGTTTCTATAATCCTGCCAAAGCCGGTATTAATTTTAAACGATAGCATTTTTCAGGTCAAGATTAAAAAAACATGGAAAAAATGTGACGATATATATGTAACTGTCTATGGCAATTATTGTTATGACGTTTCGTTATACATACTTAAAAGAATTCCACCACAATTTAATTCTTTAGGAACGTGATATCTCAGTCAAAGCCATCTCTATAGACAATCGTTCCCGCAGGGCTCTGCCGGAATCGTCTCCGGCAAATACTGATATTTTAACTTGCTGTATCCTTTGGAATTACATTACAATGGGAACCATCATGAATTGTAAATAAAGAATTGATGGAGAGATGTCTCGCTGGTGGTTTGTATTATATTAGATGTGATTTACGGATTAGGCCTGGTCATGATGAGCCCGCTGCTTTTATATCGGGTCCTTTTTCAGCAGCGTTATCGCCGGGGGTGGAAGGAACGGTTCGGATTAGTACCCCGGCGTCATTCACAACAGCCGTGTATCTGGATTCACGCCGTCAGCATGGGCGAAATTAATGCCATTGGCACCCTGGTCAGCCAAATCCATCGTATCCTGCCCCAGTTTGAAGTAATCATCAGTACTACCACGGATACCGGCTTCAACCGAGCCCGGCAGCTTTACGGACAGGACCACAGGGTGTTCTTTTACCCCTGGGACTTTTCGTTTTGCGTCAGGAAGGCCTTTAACCGTTTACATCCCCAGTTGTGCATCCTGATGGAACTGGAGGTGTGGCCCAATTTTACCGCCGTGGCGCAGAAATTATCCATTCCGGTTATGGTCGCCAACGGACGCATCAGCAGCGGCAAAGGATTCCCCCGTTACCGGCGTATCGCCTGGCTGGTCCGATCTGTTTTCAAACGCCTGAGCCTGGTCCTGGTGCAGGATGAATCGTATGCCCGGCGTTTTGCTTTTCTGGGAGTACCTCAGGAACGACTGCAAGTCGTGGGATCATTAAAATATGATACCTCTGAAATCACGGATACCGTCAGCGGCGCAGATGAACTGGCCCGGCAGCTTCTTTTCTCGCCGGAACAAAAAATCTGGGCCGCCGGCAGTACCGGTCCCGGGGAAGAAGACATTATTCTCAATAGCTTTAAACAAATCCGGCATCACGGGCGCCTGAACAATATCCGATTGGTCATTGTCCCGCGTAAGCCGGAACGGTTTGACGAAGTGGCACGATTGATTGAATCACATGGCTATCCATTAATCCGTTACAGCCGGGTCAGACAAAACCAGGACCAACTATCAGAAAAGAATCCAGACGCCGTGATCCTGGGTGATACCATGGGCGATCTGCGAAAATTCTACAGCCTCGCCCATGTAATCTTTGTCGGCAGGTCACTGGTACCGATGGGCGGCTCGGATATGATGGAAGCGGCCGGCCTGGCCCGGCCCGTTATCGTCGGGCCCTACACCGATAATTTTATGGATACAGTCAAAAAACTCATGGCCGAACAGGCCATTGAAATTGTTGCCGATGAAACCCAGTTAACCCAAGCCGTTAAACGATTACTCCTGAATAAACAATACACCCTGGACATGGGCCGACGTGCCCGCCAGGTCATCATTGACAATCAGGGCGCTACCCAAAAAAGCATACAAGCCATTGTTAAACTGCTGGGTTATCACATGCCTGCCAATGAAAAGGGAATCGCACTGGAAGCTTACTCACAGAATATAACCTGATCATTCCAAGTTGCCCCCAAATTATTTCGTCCGTAATCCTTTATGATGCAATTAGTTATAAATTTTATTGAGAATTAATTGCAATGGGAATGCCGTTTCGGTATAATTCCGTGTTCTTGTCGCACGGGGCAGCGCGAATGAAACGTGCGATGGGCCGGAAGTTTGCGGCATATCCGGCTCAGACCTCCGACAAGTGCCAGCATGGGCGTAAAGAGAGCCCCACCGCAACCTGTCGGTATTAAAACCAGGTATTTAAGCGGTAAAGCATTGCTACAAATTAATAGGTAACCAAATCTCTCGATTGACTCCGGCTTCAAGGGCCACGGGAGAGGTGAGAGGATTCCTGTCCCGGCCGGCCGGGATAAAACCCAAAAATTTGAGTATTTTACCCGGTGGTGTAATCGGTAACACACGAGTTTTTGGTACTCGCATTCCAGGTTCGAGTCCTGGCCGGGTAGGTATGAAAAACAGGTATGTTATAAATAACAGGTATTAATCCGTTACTACGGGTAACAGGAGAACATTAAAAGCTCAGGCGATTATGTCCATCCAAAATCACTTAAGAATATTCAGTGGCACGGCCAATCCCGAACTGACAGATAAAATATGTAAATATCTGCACTTGGAAAAAGGACGGGCACATATTGACAGATTCCCGGACGGCGAAACCATTGTCCGGGTGGAAGATGATGTCCGCGGTCGCGATTGTTTTATCATCCAGCCCACCTGTTACCCGGTAGATGAAAATATCATGGAACTGTTGATTTTCATCGACTGCCTCCATCGGGCCTCGGCCCTGCGCATAACCGCAGTTCTACCCTATTTTGGATACGCCCGACAGGACCGCAAAAGCGAAGGACGAACCCCCATCAGCGGTAAATTAGTGGCAAACCTGATTACCACCGCTCGTTCTGACCGGGTACTGGCCATTGACCTGCATGCCCAGCAGGTGCAGGGCTTTTTTGATATCCCGGTAGATCATCTAACCGCAGAGCCGGTGCTCGCGTCCTACTTCCGGCAGATGAAACTGGAAAATCTGGTCGTGGTCTCACCTGATGTGGGTAATATGAAAACCGCGAATATTTATGCCCAGGTACTGAACGGCGACCTGGCCGTTATTGATAAACGCCGCGTCAGCGGCTGTGAAGTCGAAGCCACCCGTCTCATCGGTGATGTGAAGGATAAAGATGTTTTAATGTTTGACGACATGATTACCACGGCGGGTACCATATGTTCCGCCGCCCAAATCGCCAGAAATCACGGAGCCAAAAGTGTACGGGTGGCGGCCACGCATGGCGTTTTTGCTCCGCCGGCCGGCGAACGACTGAACCAGGCGCCCATCGACGAAGTCGTGGTCACAGATACTATCCCCTTAACAGATGAAGGTAGAAAAATTGAGAACCTGAAAGTATTGACGGTCGCCAGCCTGTTGGGGGAGGCGATACAACGGATTCATGAAAACAAATCAGTAAGTGAGATTTTTGCTAAAGAATAAGAGAGGTCAAGATGGTAGAAACATTAGTTCTAAAAGCTCAACGACGTGAATCAAAAGGCACTCGGGCTTCACGCAGGCTGCGCACACAGGGTCAGGTGCCTGCCATACTTTACGGCCATAAAGAAGAACCGGTCGCCGTGACATTGAATTATCATGACCTGGCGCTTGAACTCCAGCACCATCACCGCCTGCTGGAAGTGGAGCTGGAAGGGAAAAAACAACAGTTACTGCTCAAGGATGTACAGTACGATTTCCTGGGTGATAAAATAATCCATGTGGACCTGGCCCGTGTCAGTCTTGATGAACGGGTTACTGTCACAGTGGAAGTTGTTTTAAAAGGAACACCTGTTGGAGTCACCGATGGCGGCCTGCTTGACCATATCCTCACAGAAGTGGAAATGGAATGCCAGGTAACCACTATCCCGGAAAGCATCAAGGCCAATATCGCTAATTTGAAAATTGGAGATTCCCTGACTGCCGGTGACCTGGTTTTACCTCGGGGGGCAGACCTGGTTACTGATCCCTCGGCCACGATAGCCACTGTACGCATCAAGGGTGAGGCCGTTGAGGAAGAGGAACCCGAAGAAGCGGCGGAAACGGCCGAACCGGAAGTGATATCACGCGAGAAAACAGATGAAGAAGATAAATCATAAGATTATTATAATACAATGAATTACGATATACTGTGTAAACAACGCAAACAAAATGGTTTGATTGACTACACCCCTGGAAAACAGGGAAATGTCGCTAGGTAAGGTACAAGTTAAGATTGAAGTTGATAGTGGGATTAGGTAATCCCGGCTCTGAATATCGCAACAGCCGGCACAATGTGGGCTTCATGGTGATTGACGAACTATCGCATCGCTGGTCTATCGAATTGAAACAGCATAAGTTTCAGGGCCTTTTCGGCAAAGGCCGGTTTGGTATACAGCAAGTGATGCTCCTCAAGCCCCAAACGTATATGAACCGCAGCGGTCTCAGTGTGGCTGAGGCCCTGACGTTCTACAAAATACTACTGGATGATGTGCTGGTCGTGGTGGATGATATGGCACTGGAATTAGCTCGAATTCGCCTGCGCTCACAGGGTTCACCCGGCGGCCACCATGGTCTGCAGGATATTATTGACCATGCAGGTACTGATGAGTTTGCCCGCTTACGTATCGGTATCGGACCCTCTCCCGCGGGCCGGGCGACCGACCATGTTCTGGGTGACTTCTTCCCGGAAGAACAGCCCACTATGGCGGCAGCCATCCACAATGCCGCGGACGCCGTGGAAGTGTGGCTGCAGGCAGGTATCGATGAAACAATGAATCGATTCAACCGACAACCGGATGAATAAAATGTGTGTATTGAATATATTGTTTAAAAGTATAATGGTATATATGTTAATTTAAGCACAATTATGTGCGGGAGGTATTGAGTTGTCCAACACGCTCAAACGAACTTATGAAGCCATGTTTCTGGTGGACTCGGCAACGGCAACCGCCAACTGGGATGATGTCATTGCCGAAATAAACAATTTGCTGGAGCGAGCTGAGGCTGATGTCATCGTTCTGAAAAAATGGGATGAACGGCGATTAGCCTTCGAAATCGCCGGCCGCAAACGCGGAACCTATATTATCACCTACTTCAAAGCCCCACCGGCCCGCATCAGCGGTATCGAACGCGGCGTGCAATTGAGTGAATCTTTACTGAGGGTTATGATTCTTCAGGCCGAACATTTGACTGAGGAAGCCATGCACGCGGCTACTCCGGCGATAGCGAAAGAATCAGGCGAGTCAAAAACAGGTGACTCTTCCTTGAAGGAAACTCAGGCCGGTTTCAATGAGAAACCCAAACGCCCAGTCCCTGCCATCTCGATCCTGGACCTGGATGACAGCATTGATGACGACTCGGATATTCTGGACGAGTACAACGACGATGTTCCTTTCGATCCTGAAGATGACGATCAGGAACCTAAGAACCTTCCTCTGGAAACTCCGGATACCGATGAGTCACCGCTGAATTCCCTTGAACAAGATCAAAATGAAGAAACCGAAGATGATAACAAGCCGTAATAAATGACTGTCAGTGTATTAGAGTTTCGAACCGAGTTTTCGGATCACCAGAATGTCAGGCATGGTACTATTAAAATTTAAAATCCATGCAATCCATAACTGAGATGGTCCGACCAGTGGAATGGAGGTAACATAATGGCCAGTTTTAACAAGATAATTATCATGGGCAATCTGACCCGTGACCCGGAACTGACATATCTGCCCAGCCAGACACCAGTGGTGGAATTCGGCATTGCCGCCAACCACCGCTATAAAGGCTCTGACGGCCAGATGAAAGAAGATACCTGCTTTGTGGATTGCCGTATGTTTGGCGCCCGCGCTGAAGTGATTAGTAAATACTGCCGTAAGGGTGAACCCATACTCATAGAGGGCAGGCTGCAATACGACCGCTGGGAAGCCCAGGACGGCTCCAAACGCTCCAAACATAGGATTTTTGTGGAGAACTTCTCATTTGTGGGCCAGCGAGCGGCAGGCACGGCAAACAATGCCGTTATGAGTCATAGCCATACAAATAATAACGATATGGCCGGTGACGATAATGTTCCCGACCGCCCCCCGGATGATGATATTCCCTTTTAATATGTGTTTATGGATTTAATAATTAATAATATTGGTTTTTTCTGTTATTGTGGAGGTGTACGTGGCGTACATTAAACGACCCAAAGAACAACGTGGTAGAAGAAGAGTTAGTGCCGTACGTGAGCGATCTGAATGTCGCTTTTGCCGGGATCATGTCGATCATATCGACTACAAAGATGCGGATACCCTGCAAAAGCTGCTGACCCAGCGAGGCAAAATATTCTCTCGCAAACGCAGCGGTAATTGCGCCAGTTGCCAGCGCAAGGCACAGCGCGCTATTAAAAGAGCGCGTTTTATGGCATTAATACCCTATTCTGTTTAATAAAATAAAGAATAGAACCATCAAAACGTTAGTGTTTTTAACTATTCGTGACTTAATTACTTTCTTCACTGTGGAGATATAGTGTAATGAAATTGCTTTTACATGCGGACATCCCCAAATTAGGATATTTTGGAGATGTCGTTGAAGTGTCAACCGGATACGCTCGTAATTATCTTTTACCCCACAGATTGGCCGTGGAACCAACCGAAGCCAATGTCAGGGCCATAGAAGAAGAACGAGCTCAAAAAGCCCAGAAACGTCAACTGGAACGCAGTCGGCTGATGAAAACCTCTGAGTCCGTTCAGGACGCCGAAGTAACTATTACGGCTCTGGCTAATGACACGGGCCATTTATTCGGTTCCGTAAGTGAATCGGATATTGCCAAGACTTTATGCCAGGCTGGATATGAGGTTCAGACCAAACATGTGCAGATGAACGAACATATACGCATGTTGGGTATTCATGAGATTAAACTGCGTTTTGCCGAAGACATCATGGCAACCGTTAGTGTTCATGTTGTCCGGCCGGAGGATGAGGCGCATGAGTCCGGAGCAGAACCAGATACAGAAAAATCAGACGACATCGAGCAATCCGAATAGAATCGACCAGTTCACGTCGGCCTCACCGGCCCAGCGGGTACCACCGCAGGACCTGGCCGCGGAAGTGTGTGTGCTCGGCAGCATGGTACTGGACAGTGAAGGTATCGGTGAAATTATTCCCCTGCTGCGCACTGAGTATTTCTATCGGCAGGACCACCGTCTTATATTCGATGCCCTCGTGGGATTGTATGAATCCAATAAACCCGTGGATGTAGTGCTGTTGTGTGAAGAACTGGAACGACGCGGACAACTGGAACAAATCGGCGGTGAAGCCTATCTGGTCGATCTGGTAACCAGTGTGCCATCCAGCGCCAATATGATCTACTATGCCGCAATCGTACGCGACAAAGCCATGCTGCGGAATCTTATCTCCGCCGGTTCGGAAATTACCAATCGTGCCTATGAAGCACGCGGTGATGTGGGTGAAATCATGGAAGAGGCCGAACAGAAAATCTTCGAGGTCACCCAGCAGAAAATTACCGGCCAGGCATCGAAAATCAGGGATATCCTTAATCAGGCCTGGCTGTCTATCCGGCAGCGGGAAGGACAGAATATCACCGGCCTGGCAACCGGTTACCATGATCTTGATGAAATCACCAGCGGCCTGCAGGACGGGGAAATGATTATCATAGCGGCCCGCCCCAGTATGGGCAAAACGGCCCTTGGACTCAATATTGCCGAGTATGTCGCCGCCGATAACGGCAAGCCGGCGGCCATCTTTTCCCTGGAAATGGGCGCCCAGCAACTGGTGGAACGAATGTTAGCCGGTCGTAGTCACATCAATTCGCATAAATTACGTAAAGGCCTGTTGGGAGACGAGGAATATAAACTTCTGGGCGACGTGGCCAATGACCTGTCTCAGGCTCCGATTTTTGTCGATGATAGTCCCGGCCTGACACCGCTGGAACTACGCGCTAAAGCCCGTCGTCTCAAACTGCAATTCGATATTAAACTGGTGGTCGTTGATTATCTGCAGTTAATGCACGTGCCCGGTTCGGAATCACGCGTACAGGAAGTAGGTACTATTTCCCGGCATATCAAAGCCCTGGCCCGTGAACTCAATGTCCCGGTAGTGGCCATGGCCCAGTTGAACCGCTCGCCCGAAGGTCGCGAAGGACACCGTCCCCGCATGAGCGACCTGCGCGAAAGCGGAAATATCGAGCAGGATGCCGATGTGATCATTATGTTGCATCGCGAATCCTATTATCGCCACATGTCGCATGAGGATATCGATAAAAATTCGTCAGACTTTACTCATGATGATATCGACGATAATACCGCGGAACTCATTATTACCAAGCAGCGTAATGGTCCGACAGGAACGATTAAATTGTTATGGCATCCGCAATGGACCAGATTTGAAAATCTGGCCAGGATGCCGGAACCGTTTGGATACTAACTTTTTTTGGGAAAGTTTTATGAGAGACAGAGCGGCGCGGCAGACACATAGCAGGAGAAAACGTACCATTATAATCGATCTTAACCTGTGGCTTGATAGTGTTCTCGGGAAAAGATATTATCTCCTGGTTTTCGGGATGTGCCTGCTTTTATGCGGATTTCAAACCGGGTTGGCCCAGGACATCATACTGTCCGGCGAACTCTTAAAAACCATCCGCCGGGTCCGAGTCGAAGGAAATACTACCATCCCCGACAGCAAACTCCTCTCTCAGGTCCGCAGCCGGCCTGACTCGGTCTTTGATGAAAAACAAGTCAGTGAAGATGCCCGCCGCTTAATTATTATGCCGGAAATTTATGATGTGAAGTGGAAAGCCCTGCCGGTAGAGGACCAGATTGATCTGGTTTTCACCGTGGTCGAGTCGCCCCGTATCGACAAGGTTATGATTATGGGGAATAAAAACATTAAAACAGACAAACTCAGCAAGGAACTGAAGTTCAAAGAGGGCGATTTCCTGGACCTGTATCAGATCCAGCTCGGCAGCGAGGCCTTACGCCTGTTCTATCATAAAGAAGGCTACTATTTTGCCACGGTCACACTGAATGAGGAGGAACTGCAAAAACAGCGACAGGTTATTTATACCATCGTCGAAGGACCACGCGTTCGAATCAAAAAAATCCATTTCCAGGGCAACCAGGCGTTTCCCAATCGCAAGTTAAAAAGTAAAATAAAAACCAATGCTTATTTCCCCATATTTAACAAAGGCCGGCTGGATGACGACCAGTTGGATATGGACCGTCAGGCCCTGATGACATTCTATCACCAGGAAGGATATCTGGACGCCCGCGTGTTTGTGCAAAAAGAGTACAACCCGGATAAAACCCGGCTCAACATACGTTTTGTAATAGAAGAAGGTATCGTCTATCGTGTCGCGTCCATCAGGTTTGAAGGAAATCAGAATTATACCCAGGAACAGCTACTTGCCTCCATCAAACTCGAACCGGAACAGATATTGACTAATAAACGCCAGGTGTTCGCTCAGCGCGCTGTGGAACAGCTCTACGGCAGGGAAGGCTACATATACACACGTGTCCGGATAGACCTGGAATATACCGACCAGGAAGGCGAAGTGAATGTGGTCTTTAATATTGTGGAAAATGAAAAATATTTATTAGGCCGCCTGATAGTCCGCGGAAATTATCAAACCCGGGATAAGGTGATTCGGCGCGACTTCAGCCGACACGGCTTTGATCCCGGAAACATTTATAATACCGAGGCGGCCGATAAGGGCAAAAGAAGACTGGGCGGCTCCGGACTCTTTGAAAATATTACGGTCATTCCCACCGGGACAGAGCCCGGCATACGCGATGCCCTGGTGGAAATTAAAGAAACCCGGACCGGCCTGATCCTGATGGGCGTGGGCGTCGATACCAATAGCGGGGTCATGGGACAGTTCTCCATTGAACAACGAAATTTCGATGCCTCCAAATGGCCTAAGGATCTGGGCGAACTCTTTCGCGGAGAAGCCTTTGTCGGCGGCGGACAAACTTTACGCCTGGACTTCCGGCCCGGTACCAAAGTAACAACCGGAAGAATACAGTTCCACGAACCTTACCTCTATGATACTCCCTATTATCTGGATACCAACCTGTTCATGTTTCGCCGCTGGCGGGAATCCTACCTCGAACGCCGACGCGGGGGAAATGTATCCCTGGGACGTCGATTTGATAACGACTGGTCCATCGAGGGAAGCCTCCGCGTGGAACGGGTGCTCGTCAGCGACCTCGATTATAAAAAAGAGGAAGGAGAAAAAATTATTACCGCTCCGCCCGATGTCCAGGAAGTAGAAGGCAAAAACCTGCTGACCAGCGTCAAGATGGGAATCGGCCAAAACACTACCGACCGTATGTTTATGCCCACGGAAGGCCATAAACTTAATCTCAGTTGGGAACAGGTGGGCGCCATGGGAGGTGAATATTATTACGGCGCACTCAGTGCAGGCTTAACTCTGTATCGTACCATCTATATGGATATCACCGAGCGCAGAACAGTCTGGGCCGGACAGATTCGCGGAAATAAAATTGTCGGTGACGCCCCGGTTTTTGAACGATATTATGTCGGAGGTATTGGGTCCTTGAGGGGCTTTGACTATCGGGGAGTAAGCCCTCGCGGCGGCGTCAAGGATGACCCGATCGGCAGCAATTATGTGTTTTTAGCCAATACCGAAATCACCCATCCGATCGTGGAAGAAACCATCTACGGTAAAATTTTCTGCGACAGCGGATTCGTTAGCGAAGGCCCTTACCGGGTTACCCTCGGTTTTGGATTGCAACTGGTGGTACCCCAGTTGTTCCAGATGATACCCATGCATTTCGATTTCGGTATCCCTATCATCAGCGATGATAAGGATGATGAACAAGTATTTAGTTTTACATTTGGTATGAATTTCTAGTTTAAAGAATCAGAATTGTGAGGTAAATTATGAAAAAAGCAAATTTAATAGTATTCTTGTTGACGGCAATGTTAATAATCTCCTGGGGATATCTCAACAGCCAGGCGCAGACATCCGCACCGAATCATAACGTAAAAATAGGGGTAGTCAATATAGTGGAGGTACTCACGAAATGTCAGGAAAACCTGGATAAAGAAAAAGAAGGAGAGGAAAAACAGCGACAAATCAGGGTGGAACTGGATCAATTGGCGTCCGAAGCAGATGCCCTGAAACAGGAACTGGAAAATGTTCTCAAGCCCGGCAGCCCCGAGTTCATGGAAAAACACAAGCTATGGTTTGATAAACAGGTCAAAGCCCAATCACTCACCAAGTATGAAACAGAAGTCCTCTCCATGGAATCCCTGACCTGGACCGAAGCCCTCTACGAAAAACTGCTGAAACAGACCACCCAGGTGGCACAGAAAAACAGCCTCGACCTGGTACTCAATAAGGATGATGCCCCGCTCCAGGGACGTAAACTCTCTGAGTTGTATAGTATGATTCTCAGCCGGAATATACTCTATCATGCCCAGAGCATGGATATTACCGCCCAGGTGCTCGAAGCCATGGACCAGGCCTATGTACTGGAAAAACAGGCTGAATAATTTTATAGCATCTGTTTACTGTTATGGGCATTCATGAGGGCGCAGGAATCCGAGTCCACAGGAAACTGAATATATGCCAAAACAATTTAAATTATCTGATATTGCCACCCATATCGATGCCCGGCTGACCGGCCAGAGCGATGTCGTTATCAAACACATAGCCGCCCTGCAGGATGCCGGCGATAATGATATATCCTTTGTCAGCGATTTACGCTACGCCGGCCTGCTTGCTCAAACCCGGGCGGCCGCGGTCATTGTCCCGCAGGACTTTGACAAAACAGCGGATACCCCCCTGCTTTATGTCAATAATGTCTACGATGCCCTGGACCGGCTGACCCCTCTGTTCGCTCCTGACCCGGATACCCCCAAACCCGGCATTCATACCTCGGCGGACATCCATCCCAGTGCCCAGATACATGAAACCTCCGCCCTGGGGGCACACGTTACTGTAGGAGCCAACGCCGTAATCGGCGCCGGCACAATTATCTGTCCCGGCTGTGTCATCGCTCAGGGGGTACACATAGGCAATAACTGTTTCTTATGGCCGAATGTGGTCATTAACCAGAACTGTATCGTAGGACATAATGTTATTATTAACGCCAATACCACCATTGGAACCGACGGCTTTGGCTATCGGCTCGTCGAGGGCCGCCACCGGAAAATCCAACATATCGGTAATGTCGTCATCGAAGACGATGTGGAGATCGGCGCTAATTGCTGCATCGATCGGGCCAAGTTCAGCCAAACCGTGGTAGGACGAGGGACCAAAATTGATAATCTGGTACAAATAGCGCATAATGTTAAAATTGGACAAAACTGTATCATTGCAGGTCAGGCCGGCATTGCCGGAAGCAGCACTCTCGGGAATTATGTAGTCCTGGCAGGTCAATCCGCCGTGGGTGATCATGTCCGAGTCGGTGACGGCGTTATGCTGGGACCCATGGCCGGTATTAGCAGCAATCAGGAAATCCCGCCGGGAGAAAAAATGATAGGCGCTCCCGCCCGACCGTTTCGTGCATTTTACCGGGAACTTTCATTTATCCAGAAACTGCCTGAACTGGCCCGAGAAATCAAACAGTTACGCAAAAGGATAGAGACCCTTGAGTCAGCAAAAAACCATAGCTGAACCGGTAACCCTTGACGGCCGGGGTTTATTCTCCGGAAAACCGGTTACCCTTTCACTCATACCGGCTGAGGCGGACACCGGTATCGTCTTTATACGCACCGACCTGGCCGAACCGGTGAGAATCCCCGCACGTATCTCCGCCCTGGCAGAACGCTCCAGACGTACTGCCCTGCGTAACGGCACAGCTACCGTCGAAACCATCGAACATTGTATGGCCGCCATCTTCGCCCTGGAAATCGATAACCTCCAAATCGAAATCGATGCTGAAGAATTACCCAACCTGGATGGCAGTTGCCAGATATATACCGATGCCATAACCAGGGCAGGTATCGTGGAGCAGAATAAAATCCGCGAACCCCTGGTTATCACCGAACCGGTCCTGACCCGGGAAGGGGATGCCCGGCTCTATGCCCTGCCCGACCGGAAAGATCAGCTAAATATCATCTACGATCTCGACTATCAGGATACGGTCATCGGCCGTCAGTTATATCAATTTCAGGTGACCCCTGAAAGGTTTACCACGGAAATTTCCCCGGCCCGTACCTTCCTGCCTGAAAATGAAGCACTCCAGTTTAAGGCACGGGGGATCGGTGCCCATCTGTCCCCTAAAGACATCTTAGTAATAGGACCGGATGGCCCTGTGGGAAACAAACTCCGTTTTGAAGACGAATGTGTCCGACATAAAATCGCCGATTTGCTGGGTGACCTTATGCTCCTGGGACGGGCCATCAGGGGACGTATCGTGGCCTATCGCAGCGGTCATAATTGCAATCACCAGATGGTTAAAAAATTAGTCAATCTCGCCCAGCGACAGCAGAGCAATCATACCCTGGGCCTGGAAGCCATTCTGGATATACGTAAAATCCAGAAAATTCTACCCCATCGGTATCCATTCCTGCTGGTTGACCGCGTGATCGAGTTTGACGGAAACCGCCGCGCGGTAGGTATAAAAAATGTCACCATGAATGAACAGTTTTTTCAGGGCCATTTCCCCGGCACACCGATTATGCCGGGTGTCCTGATCGTAGAGGCCCTGGCCCAAATGTCCGGACTGCTCTTCGCCCAGCGACTTGAACATACCGGCCAGTTGGCCGTGCTCTTAAGTATGGATAAAGTAAAAATGCGACGTGCCGTCGTACCCGGCGACCAGCTTATCCTTGAAGTGGAAGCCGTACGCGTCAAAAGCCGCACCGGCGACTGCCGCTGCCGTGCCCTTGTAGGAGACCAGGTCGCTGCCGAAGCTCAAATACGATTTATGTTAGTGGATGCCGATCCGGCATAAAAAAATCTTAATTAAGAAAACAACCTATGACAGAGATAGCTCCCACAGCAACTGTTGATAAAACCGCACAATTGGGACAAAACGTAACTATCGGACCTGGCTGTGTGATTGAAAAAGAGGTCGTCATTGGAGACGACTGTACACTCAGGGCCAATGTAATGGTCTGTGAAGGTACGATTATGGGCCGATATAACCGTATATTCGCAAACTGCGTGCTGGGCGATGAACCACAGATACTTAATCTGGAAAATCCCAAAGCCCAACTGATTATCGGTGACCATAATACCATCCGTGAAAATGTCACCATAAACCGCGGGTCCCCCCATGGCGGCGGCCGCACCGTTGTCGGAAATAACAACCTACTCATGATCGGTACCCATTTAGGACACGACTGCCTGCTGGAAGACAATATCGTTATCAGTAACTATACCCAGATCGGCGGCCACTGTAAAATTGAAAGAAATGCCTGGCTCAGCAGTATTTGCGGAACCCATCAATTTGTAACCATCGGCAAATACACCTATGTGGCCGGACTCAGCGGCGTAACCTGCGATATGCCGCCTTTTATGCGCGTATCCGGCGCCTACCCCTGCGAAGTGCGCGGTCTTAATGCCATCGGTCTGCAGCGCGGAGGATTCAGTGAGGATAGTATTAAAGCTCTCAATCAAATATATCGCCGTCTATATCGACACCGCCAGGGTAGTCACGTTAATCTCGTCAGCGAAATTTTATGCCAGAACCCCGAAGATGAAAATGTCAGATACCTGCTGGAATTCCTGCTGCGCAGCTTCCAGCATCGTTTCGGACGATATCAGGAATCGTTACGACATTAGATAAAAAAAGGAAAAAGAAAATAATGTCGCATATATCAAATTTGGCCTCCGTAGATCCCGCTGCAAAAATCGGAACTGATGTCACCATCGAACCTTTTTGTGTGGTCGGCCCCCAGGCGACCATTGGTGACGGCTGTCACCTGATGAATCATGTCACCATCGACGGGATTACCACGATTGGCAGGAATAATATTTTCTATCCCAACGCCGTCATCGGCACCGCGCCCCAGGACCTCAAATACAAAGGCCATCCCACCCAAACCATCATTGGTGACGGCAACGTCTTCCGCGAAGCCAGTACCATCCACCGCGGCACAGAAATGGGCGGCGGACAAACCGTCGTGGGTAATTATAACCTCTTTATGGTCGATTCCCATATCGCCCATGACTGCATCCTGGAAGATAACATCCTCCTGGGTAACCAGACGCAACTGGCCGGCCATGTTAAAATCGAAACCGGCGCCGTTATCTCCGCCCTGATCGGCCTCCATCATTTTGTCCGCGTGGGACGATACAGTTATATCGCCGGCTTGACACCCGTACGACGCGATGTACCCCCCTTCATGAAATTTTCCGGCGACCCCAATGAAATCAGAGGCGTCAACGAAGAAGGCCTTAAACGAAACGGATTCACACCGGATGATATCAAACAGATCAAAGACTCCTACCGGAAACTCTACCGACAGACCGGCAGTATCGCCGCCGCCGCCGAAGAAATCCTCGCCCAAAATTCTGTAAATGAACATGTACGCTATTTATGTGAATTCATCCTGAAAAGCTGCCAAAGCCGCTTCGGACGATATCAGGAACAATTCCGACAGGATGATCAAAAAAATCGGACCCGACGAAAATCCCAGGAAGTACGTGATAAAATCTAGACCGGAGAACAGGAGAATACCAGTGAAAAAATTGAAAACCGCCGTTGTTGGTGCCGGCCGCATGGGCCGGCTGCACAGCCGTATCTACAGCCAGATGGACCAGGTCGAACTGGTAGCCATTGTTGATAACCAGGTGGACAAGGCCCGCGAACTTACCGCCGAATTTGGCGGCATCCCCTATCAGGACTACCAGGAAATACTGGATAAGATCGACGCCGTTACCCTGGCTGTACCCACCGAATACCACGCCCCCATCGCCGAACCGTTCTTGTCACGCGGTATCCCCATCCTGGTCGAAAAACCCCTGGCCGACAGCCTCTTGCAGGCTCGAAAAATGTTGCAATGGGCACGCGATAATCACTGTATCCTGCAGGTCGGTTACTCCGAACGATTCAATCCCGTAGTCCAGGCCATGCAGCGACTGAATTTTGTTCCCAGGTTCATGGAGGCCCAGCGCATCTCACCCTATACCTTCCGCTCCACCGATATCGGAGTCGTCCTCGATATGATGATCCATGATATCGATATCGTCCTGTCCCTGGCACGCAGTCCCATCAAGAACGTGCAGGCCGTCGGCGTTAATGTCCTGGGGGAACATGAAGATATCGCCAATGTACGTATCCAGTTCGAAAACGGCTGCGTCGCCAACCTTACCGCATCCCGACTGGCCCTCAAAACCGAACGAAAAATCAGGGTCTTTTCCGAAGAAGCCTATCTCTCCCTGGACTATCTCAAAAAAAGCGGGACCATGATCAGCAAAACCGCCAATATCGACATGGTCCAGTGGCTTCGCCAACAGCAGCAGGAAAAAGGCCGGCTCGATCTGTTCAGTGTCGACTGGACCAAATTGCTCAATGTTGAAACTCTCAATATCGATGATAAAGAACCACTCCGACTGGAACAGGAAGCATTCGTCCGGGCC
Organism: Sedimentisphaerales bacterium; assembly: GCA_016930295.1. GTDB lineage: Bacteria > Planctomycetota > Phycisphaerae > Sedimentisphaerales > SM23-30 > JAFGHE01. Next base: position 10,593 of record JAFGHE010000093.1, on the reverse strand, counting down.
ATTATCGATAATAGCCGGCCCCAGGTCTCAGCCGAAGACGCCATCGCTGCCATGGAACTGGCCGAACGCATCGTACGTGAAATCGGAACCCATCAGTGGGAAGGAAGCAGCAGCGCCGTCATCAGCGCCGAACACTGGCAAAACAAAAAAACCACTACCCAAAACCCAACAAAAACCTAAACCCAGGGTGGCCTACTTTCACAATAGCGTAAGCATGGACGAACGACCGGCATCCCAAATCCTCACCGTCGCATTCAGGATAAGGATTCCCCCTGTGACGCTGAGAGTTCAAAGTTTACCCCTTTGAAGATAGGGGATTCATCGTATATTACCTTCTTTTGCTCGCCTGCTCACCTTTCTACTGCTCTAATCAACCTCCCCATGCATCGCCTTCTTGAAAAACTCACCACTCCCGGTTAACTCATATGCGTCCCACGACTTCAACATTGGAGGACCCCACTGCGGATCATAAACCCACGCTATCCAGCTTATCCCCCGTCCTTCCAGATACTTGATGATGATCGGCCCGTAGTGCTCCTCATTTATCTCTTCTCCTTCACGCAGCCGGAATCCGAATTCCGTGGCGATCACCGGATATGTTTCCGCCGCAAATCCGAAATTCTCTTCCCATTTGCCCGGCCAGGGAGGCTTCCGCTTCATCGCATAGGGATGCGTCACATAACCAATCCCGTCCGCCTCTATAGGCTCGCGACGAATAGGCGCCAGATCATACGCCCAGTCCAGACCCGCCACCAGGGGAATGGTCTCTTTATCAAAGGCGCGGATCAGATGAATGATATCCTCGTTAATCTTTTTCCATTCACTCCAACTCATCCGGCCAAATCGGCCATGACCCACGGACGGCTCATTGAACAGCTCGTAAAACGCCACCGTGTTATGACCATTGAAATGCCCGGCTATCATACGCCAAAAACTGTAAGTCTCCTTCTTGGTCGTATCGTACATGGGATGCTGAAAAATCTCCATCTCCAGATTACCGATAGAATGCCAGTCAATGATGATATACATCTCCAGTTCCGTACACCACGCCACTGCCTGATCCAGCAGCTCCAGGTATTTCTCCGGCGTACGGTCCCGCCAGGCCACCGGATGAACCGGAATCCGTACCAGCATCGCGCCCATCTCCTTTACCTTCTCGAAATGCTCCTTACTCCAGTGACCCTGATCCGCCAGCTTGTCCGGATCGGATATCGCCAGGCCACGGAACAATACCGTCTCGCCCTCCGGATTGACAAACTTGTTCTCTTTCACCTGGATCAATCCCAGTTTCCTGGCGTCCGGATTGGGAACGGGCCTCCGCCACCTGCCCGAATCCCACCATTCCCGAGGCTCCTCCGCTTTCGTTGTCTCTTGCGCAAAAACACCTGTATTCCGGCATAACACCAATAAAACCATAGCCATAAGTCGAACTGCATGTCTCATCGTTTCCCTCAATTTCTGTAGTGATTATTGATAATTTATGTTTTGAATTATACTATATATAATATGCCTGAAGTCAAACTTTAAAACAAGTATTTGCAGAAAGGTAATACACTGCCAAATATCCCTGAATTTCAAGAAATTGGCTTGCAATCCCTGCCATCCCCGGGAAAATTCTTACCCAAAAATACTCTTGCCATCACGTCGATTATGTGGTATAATGACTGCTACTTTGTTTAAAATATACTTCGACCCGGCGAGAGAGATTGACTCAGTCTTTTTGCGCCGGTTTTTTTTACTATAGAGGTAGGAAGTAAACAGTATGAAATCCTGTAGGATAAGTTCACTTGTTCTTGGCATTTCTGTTGTTTTGTTCTTTGCCGAACTCATCTCCGCCGAAATTGTTACCTTTCCGGACACCAACCTGGAGTCCGCTGTGCGCAACGAACTGGGTATCCCCTCACCAACGCCCATTACTGACTCCGATATGCTGATAATGACCTCTCTCTGGGCGCAAAGTGCTGATATTACATATCTTAACGGACTTGAATACGCCGAAAACCTCTCCTATATGTACATGGGGGATAACAACATTACCGACCTGAGCCCCCTGCAAAATCTGACGAGTCTGACATACTTGTATCTTCACGATAACAGCATCGGTGATCTGACTCCCCTGACGAATCTGACCAATCTGATTTATTTGTGGATCTACAATAATAACATCAGTGACCTGGCTCCCCTGACCAATCTGACCAATCTGACATCTTTATACCTTTCCTATAACAGCATAAGTGACCTGAGCCCCCTGGCAAATCTGATAAATCTCCCTTACCTGTATCTTTCCTATAACAATATAAGTGACCTGAGCCCCCTGGAAAACCTGACGAGTCTGACATACCTGGACTTACGTAGTACGCCGCTGGATATTATTGCCTATTGTATCTACATACCTCAGATCCAGGCCAATAATCCCGGCATATATCTCAGGTATGATTCCAGCCCTTATCTGGGCTGTAATGATCCCGTTCCGTTTAATGATATGAACCTGAAAACAGCCGTGGAAACCGAACTGGGCCTTGCTGATCCAACTCCAACCAATATGCTGACCCTGACATATCTGTCCGCTCCCTCCAGCGCCATTTCCAGTCTTACCGGCCTGGAGTATGCCCTGAACATCGAAATTCTGGATTTGCAGAGTAATCAAATCACCGATATTTCCCCCCTGGCAGACATGACATCTCTTACCTGGCTGGATCTTCGTGGTAATCTGCTTGATTATGATGCATACAGTATATATCTGCCCTCGATAGAAACCCATAATCCCGGTATAGACCTTTATTATGATGCTTATGTTAACGTATACTTCACTGACCTCAACCTCAAAACTGCCGTGGAGACTCAACTGGGTATTACGGATCCTAATGCCTCCGATATGCTGGACCTGACTGATTTGTATGCTGTGGGGAGAAACATATCTGATCTCTCCGGCCTGGAGTATGCCCTGAACCTGACGCAACTGAATCTTTGGTTTAATAACATTGCTGATATTTCCATCCTCTCTTCTCTGACAAACCTGACAGACCTTAATGTATCCGACAACCAGATCAGTGATATCTCTGCCCTCTCCGGTCTCATAAATCTGGCGAATCTCGGATTATCTAATAATCAAATCACTGATATCTCCGCTCTTTCCTCTCTTACGAACCTCACGGAACTTTATTTAAATCACAATCAGTTAAACGATATCTCTGCTCTTTCCTCTATGACGAATCTAACCTGGCTGGTTTTATCGGGTAATCAAATCAGCGATATCACCGCCTTGTCATCCATGACAAATCTGTCCTGGCTGCTGTTATCGGATAACCAGATCAGTGATATCACCATTCTTTCATCTCTAATGAACCTGAATACCCTGGGCTTGAGTTATAATCCTTTAAATACCTCAGCTTACTGTACCTCTCTGGCCATAATTCAATCGAATAATCCTGATATCTGTCTTGAATACGACCTCAGCCCCAATCCCATTACCAGTGATTGTCATTCCGATCTGGTGGATTTAGAAGAACTCGCCGCCGTCTGGCTCTCCGACACCTGCGACGAAAGTGACAACTGGTGCTCCGGCTCCGATGTGGACCAGGATCACGACGTGGACCTCGAAGACTTCAGCGAAACCGCCGTTATCTGGCTCGGTACCGGCCTCCTGCCCGACCCACCCTGCACAGGCCCCTGATCTAATACCCCCTCTGTTCGAGTAATTTTATCTCTTGATTCTATATACATGATGCGGGATTTTCTTTAGTATCGTCTGCGGCGGCCTCGATAAGGCTTTCTAGCTCCGGAAGCGCTTTTGCTTCTTGGCAGTTCCAGATGCTGCGAGGGTTTGGAGCTTTTGCCAGTATTCGACTCGGACGACGGGGACGTGACGTATGAAAAGCCTTTGAACTTCTGCGCCTTGAGTTTGCGCCCTATGAACTTACTGACTTCGCGCAGATATTTTTCCTCCTCGTTCGAAACGAACGTAATCGCGTCCCCGGTGGCCTCTGCCCGGCCGGTCCGGCCTATCCGATGCACGTAATCCTCTGCGTGAGTGGGCACATCGTAATTGATAACATGTGATATCCCCTCAACGTCGATACCGCGCGCAGCGATATCAGTGGCCACCATGACCTGATACTTGCCGCGGCGAAAACCATCAAGGGCCCGCTGCCGCTGGCTCTGGGTACGGCCCGAATGTATCGCGATCGCCACCACGCCGGCACGCTCGAGATGCCGGCGGATCCTGTCTGCACCGTGTTTGGTCCGCGAGAAAACCAGCACGCTAAACATCCGCCAGTCCTCGATCATGTGCAGCAGAAGGTCTATCTTCTGCGACTTCTCGACCGAGTAGATATGCTGCGTGATCGTCTCGATCGGATTGCGGGGCCGGCCTATCTGGATCACCTTCGGTGACTTCAGCATGTCAGCCGCCAGGGTCTGAACCTCCGGCGAGATCGTCGCCGAAAACAGCAGCGTCTGGCGTTTCTTCGGAAGCCCGCCCACGATCCGCCGCACATCCTTGACGAACCCCATATCGAGCATCCGGTCCGCCTCGTCCAGCACGAGTATCTCCACATCACTCAGTGTGATCGTTTTGCGATTGATATGGTCGATCAGCCGGCCGGGAGTGGCAACCACGATATCAACACCCCGGGTCAGCTCGCTGATCTGCTTGTTGATGCGCTCGCCACCGTAAACCGCCAGACCCTTCAAGTCCGTGAACCGCCCGTAACCCAGTATCGATCTTTCAATCTGCACAGCCAGTTCCCTCGTGGGAGTGAGGATCAATGACCTGACAACCCGCCTGCCCCCGGCTCGCTCGTGGCTGAGCCGATCCAGTATCGGCAGCACAAACGCCGCCGTCTTGCCGGTCCCCGTCTGCGCACACCCGATAATATCACTCCCACCAAGCGCCGCCGGTATCGCCTGAGACTGAATCTCCGTGGGAGCCGTGTAACCTGTCGCCAGTATCCCCTTAACCAGCGGATCGCTAAGACCAAATTTATTAAATGGCATTGAACTATCCTTAAAATTACTCTAAACATAAAGGTGGGCAGCCACCTGTCTTTATGACTATCTCTTCCTGTAAAAGAACTAATCCCGCTGCTTCTTCTAGAGGCCTGACTTATTTATAACTTCAAAACAACCCTCGGCCTCATCGGCCTCCAGGTCATAAATTCCATCATACGCCCCCCCACGCCCACCTGTCCAGAATATTCTCCTAAGTCACCCACCCTCATCAAAACACATTAAAGCTTATAGGTCCAATATATCCTATTTCATTTACCCATCTTTCTCTTTTTCACTTGCCCCTTAATCCAGTACCATAACCCCTTTATTCACAACAAATAAAATGGATTCTTAACCTCGAACTCACAATCCGCAGCTGCTATTTCATCATCCTGGCCGGTCGGAATGGTTTGACAAAATCGTTCTGTTGGAGTAAATATGCATTCGCGAAAGGAACAACATTATGGCACAATTAAATGTCAATATAGACCACATTGCCACTATCCGCCAGGCGCGCATGACTAACGAGCCGGACCCGGTCTGGGCCGCGGCCGAATGTGAACTGGGCGGGGCACTTGGTATTACCATGCACCTGCGCGAGGACCGGCGCCATATTCAGGACCGGGATGTACAATTAGTTCGCCAGACAGCCGCGGTTAAACTCAACCTGGAAATGTCCCTGGCCGAGCCGATTGTCCGCTTCGCCCTCAAACTCAAACCCGACCAGATAACCCTGGTTCCCGAACGACGCCAGGAACTCACAACCGAAGGCGGCCTGGACTGTATCAAACAACAAAAACGTCTGGCCGCCGTGGTAAAACGGATGCGCCGCGCCGGGATCGTGGTCTCAGCTTTTATTATACCTGATATCGACCAGGTCACCGCCTGCCGGGATGCCGGCTGTGATGCCATCGAACTGCACACCGGCATGTATGCCAATGCCCGCACCGAGCGCCAGATAGCCCTGCGCATACGTGACCTGCAAAAAGCCCGCGATGCCGCCTGGGATGCCGGTCTGACCGTACACGCCGGCCACGGCCTCACCTATCGCAACATCCAACCCATAGCCGCCCTGGAAGGAATCGAAGACTTCAACATCGGACACAGCATCATCGCCCGTGCCGTCTTCGTAGGTATCCGCCAGGCAACTCAACAAATGATCAACTTAATTGAGAAATATAGTCAGTTGTGAGTTGTGAGTATTTGAAATGAACAATAATATAAATACATATCGTGATCTTTTAGTATGGCAAAAGGGCCTTGATTTAGCACGCCATTTATACAAAATCACACACATTTTCCCCCAAGAGGAAAAATTTGGTTTAGTATCTCAGATTCGCAGAGCTGCCGTGTCGATACCTTCAAACATTGCCGAAGGACAAGCCCGATTTAGTCAAAAAGAATTTACTAAATTTCTGTATATCGCTAAAGGAAGCTTGGCTGAACTGGATACTCAATGTCTAATATCTCAGGACATGGGATTTTATCGATAAGGAACAATATAAAGTAATTTATAATAAAATAGATGAACTGCAACGTATGCTTTACTCCCTCATTAAAAAACTGGGAGGAAACAAATGAAACATTTAAAACAAGCACTAACCTTGAACTCACAACTCACAACTTTTTACATACATACAGAATAAACACAGGAGATAATAATATGTTCAGTGGGAGCCTTGTAGCTTTAGTAACGCCATTCGCAGATGGCGAAATTGATTTCGAAACTCTAAGGGAACTGGTCGGTTTTCACATTCAAAGCGGTACTGACGGTATTGTACCGGTTGGCACCACCGGCGAGTCACCGACCCTTTCGCACGAGGAACACAAAAAGGTCATTAAAACCGTTGTGGATGAAGCCGCCGGCAAAGTGCCCGTCATCGCCGGTACCGGGTCTAACAATACCCGGGAAGCCATTGAACTGACCCGCTACGCCCGGGAGGTCGGTGCCGATGCCAGCCTTCAGATTCTGCCCTATTACAACAAACCCACCCAGGAAGGACTGTATCACCATTTTGCCGCCATCGCCCATGCCGTGGATATCCCGATTATTCTTTACAATATCCCCGGGCGCTGTGCCGTGAACATGGAACCACCAACCATCGCACGCCTGGCGGAAATTGAAAATATCGTTGGTATCAAAGAGGCCAGCGGCAAGCTTGACCAGGTCTCCCAGATCGCCCTGAGCTGCTCTCTGACTATCCTCTCCGGCGACGACAGCCTGACCCTGCCCATCGCCAGTGTGGGCGGCAAAGGCGTGGTCTCCGTAGTGGCCAATATCGTTCCCACCGATGTCAAAGCCTTTACCGACGCCATCCTGGAAGGCGATTTCGCCACTGCCCGCCAGTGGCATAACAAACTCTTCACCCTCGCCAGCGCCCTGCTGAGCCTGGCCACCAATCCCATCCCCATCAAAGCCGCCATGGCCATGCTCAAAATGTGCTCCGAAGAAATGAGACTGCCTCTGGTCAACCTCAACGAAAAACAAAAAGAACTCCTGGCCAAAATCCTCGACGAATACGGACTCCTGAAGTAGCGCAAGCTTTGATTGATCACAGAAAGAAGTGATAATTGTTCGTGAAAATCCGGCTAACTCATGGTAAAAACAAACCTGGTATCAGAATAATCCCTTGACCTTGCCGGTATTGACATCGACGTCGATGCGTCGGAAGGCGGGGTCGGAGCCGGTGCCGGGCAGGAGTTTGATATCACCGGCCACCGGGACCAGGAACCCGGCTCCCTGATAGATGAGGATATCGCGGATAGGCAACTGCCAGCCGCGCGGTCGGCCTTTCCAGTCGGGCTCATGCGATAAGCTCAGATGGGTCTTGACCATGCAGGTTCCCAATTCCCCCATTTTCGGATTGGCATCGATCTCATCCAGTTTACGACGGACGTTGAGTGAATAGGCCACACCGGTGGCGCCATAGACTTCTTTGGCAATTTTTTCGATACGCTGTTTGTGCGGCATATCAAAATCGTAGAGGAACTTAAATTCATGATGCCCTTTACACGCTTCCACCACGGCCTCAGCCAGTTCCCGGGCGCCTTCACCGCCCTTGAGCCAGTGATTGGAGTGCGCAGCCAATGCCCCATGCTGGTCGGCGATTTTCTTTATCAGTTCGACTTCCGCCCTGGTATCCGTATGAAATCCGTTGATACAAACCACCGGTTTGACGCCGCTTTTTTTGACGATTTCAATATGGGCAATCAGGTTTTCGCATCCTTTTTCCAGTAGTTCCAGGTTTTCCTTTTTATAGACATCATCCAGCGGCATGCCGGGCTTGACTGCCGGACCGCCCCCGTGCATCTTCAGCGCCCGAACTGTGGCGACAATCACCACCGCATCCGGTGTTAAACCGGAATAGCGGCATTTAAGATTCCAGAACTTTTCAAAACCGATATCTGAGCCGAAACCACTTTCCGTAACCAGGTAATCGGCCAGTTTCAGGCCAACCTTATCGGCAATAATCGAGCTTTGCCCAATGGCAATATTGGCAAACGGGCCGGCATGCATAAACACCGGCTGACCTTCAACGGTCTGCAGCAGGTTGGGATTGATGGCGTTCATCATCCAGGCCGTCATGGCGCCGTCCACTTCCAGATCGGCAGTCGTTACTGCATTGCCTTTTTTGTCATAAGCAACCACCATCTTACTGATACGATCACGCATATCATCTAAATCACTGGCCACCGCCAGGATCGCCATAATCTCGCTGGATACCGTAATCTGGAAACCCGATTCCATCTCAACACCATCCATCTTGCCGCCCTTGCCAATGGTAATATTACGCAAAGACTGGGCACAAAAATCAATGGCCCATTTCATCTGCACCCGATTTGGGTCTATATCGATACGTTTAAGATTCCGTTTGGCCAGCGTGGCGTCATCATAGTTTCTTTCATGCTGCATCCGGCTGGTCAGTGCCACCATCCCCAGGTTATGAGCATTCGTGATCGCATCAATATCACCAGTCAAACCCATGGATAGCGGCGTAAGAGGTATGCATTGGGCCAGCCCGCCCCCGGCAGCTGAGCCTTTAATATTAAATGTCGGCCCCCCACTGGGCTGACGTATCGCGCCTACTACTCTTATCCCCAGCCGTCCCAATCCCTGAACCAGCCCCATGGTGGTCGTGGTTTTACCTTCACCCAGAGGCGTCGGCGTAATAGCGGTTACATCAATATATTTACCCTGCGGCTGGCGGTTAAGACGGCCAAGAACCTTCAGAAACTTTACCTTACCGACGTGATTGCCATAGGGAATGAGTTCATCCTCACACAGACCCAGTTCGTCCGCTACCTTCCATATGCTTTTCATATGCTTTTCAGCAGCGCCGGCAATCTCCCAATCGGCCATTTGGGTAGGATCAAAATATTTATTACTTTCAAAAAAACTCATCTTTGTAGATGTTATCGTCATCTTTTTAGATTCTCCGCAGCCTCCATGACCTGAAATATGTAATACTTCTAATTTTATCTTAACAGAGGAGGGACCAATTATTTTGTGATTCAGATCACATTTTTCTTGCTATTTTATTAAATTTGACTATTTTGATAAGCGGCTCGATTTTCACTAAACTTAATTGCTTGATTACAAATAACTTAAAGGCAACCTGCAAATTCGAAACAAATATATAATTATTTCCTTTTTTGAAGTGTTAATTTTCATATTAGCCTGTAAAATAAAGACTTATAATAATTATGGCCAAAAATAATATTATTGATGAATCGACAATCCAAAGGTTTCTGCAAGAGATACCCGCATTTGAATTACTGGAAGAACATCATTTACGAGCCCTGGCCTCGCTGGTAGCCGTTCGTAAACTCAAAGCCGAAGAATCGCTCTGGATGCAGGGTCAACAAATTACTCACTTTATCATTGTCTATGAAGGCAGATTACGATCCGTTCGGAGATCCAGCAGTGGAGGTGAAAAACTTTTAAGCACCCTGACCCCCGGTCTTCATTTTGGTCTGGCAGAGATGATAACAAAGGCATTAAGTACACTTACTATAATTGCCGAGAAGGACTCCACAATCCTGGTTATTGATCGTAAATCTTTACGTAAGCTTCTGTTAAGTAATTCCGTTATATGCTACCATCTAATGCAAACCATGGCCCGGGCCATCTTTTACCTGACCAGAGAGTTGGAGCGGGCCAGTTTCGAAAATGTTCATACCCGCTTGGCGCGCCTGTTACTCAAAGGCTCTGCAAAGGGTGAAATTTCAACTCGCAAGCAAACCGATAAAACCTATTCAGCCAGCCACGAAGAAATCGCCGTTAAACTGGGAATCACTCGGGAGACCGTATCTCGAACCCTGGCCGATTTCCGCCGGGATGGTTTGATTGAAACCTCCTATCGAGAAATTACTATCCTGGATCGACCCGGCTTAATGGAATATGTGGAAGACCTCGACCAGTAAAAATATCTTCCTATTTAATAATTCGCTCACTTTGAATTTCAATAATCATCAACATATACAGACTGATTGAAAGAACCAAATTCTAATCCAAATTCTACCGGATGATTCTGTGTGCCTATATCTGCTTTTTTTATGACTAACTTGTATTTACAATTTTCCAAATCGAAAACAGCGGCGGCA
>JAFGHE010000007.1 GCA_016930295.1 Sedimentisphaerales bacterium | reverse complement strand
TATAGACGAAACGTTTGATATGTGGGTACGGTCTAAAAGACCCAATGATTACCACCGTCATTTCAAGGAATGGTGGCAAAAGGACACCCAGGCCATGCTCCTGCGCGATCGCAACCATCCCAGTGTCATCATGTGGAGTATCGGCAATGAAATAAATGAACGGGCGGACACGGAAGGACTGGAAATCGCCCGGGAAATGACCGATTATATCCATGCCTTTGAACCCACCCGGCCGGTCACCCAGGCGATATGTTTCTTCTGGGACCACCCTGAAAAAAAATGGGATGATTCCGCCCCGGCTTTTGCCATCCTGGATGTCGCCGGTTATAACTATCTGTGGTATCTCTATGCTCAGGATCATCAGAAATATCCTCAGCGCATTATCGTGGGCCTGGAATCTCATGCTCTCCAGGCTTTTGAGAACTGGCAGATGGTGGAACAAAATCCGTATGTCATTGGCGATTTTGTTTGGACCGGCATGGACTACCTGGGTGAAGCAGGCATTGGCCATTCAACCTATCATCCGGCCGGCGAAAAACCTGAAGACCAGTTCCACCAGCCCTGGCCGTGGTACATCGCCTGGTGCGGTGATATTGACATCCTGGGTCACAAAAAACCGCAATCTTACTTCCGGGACGTGGTTTGGGGTGAAAGCAGGCTGGAAATGGCCGTCCACGAACCGATTCCCGATGGAATGGTCGAATCCGTCTTCTATTGGGGCTGGCCCCGGGAAGAGAAAAACTGGAACTGGCCCGGCAGCCAGGGACAGAAATTACAGGTTTCTGTTTATTCCGACTACCCCGCCGTACGCCTGGAACTCAACGGTAAAGTCATAGCAGAAAAAGCGATTACCGAACAGGATATGCTTAAAGCCGCTTTTATGGTCCCCTGCGAACCCGGCGAACTAAAGGCCGTGGGCATGGAAAATGGCAAAGACATGGAAACCCGGACCATAAGGACCACCGGTCCCGCGACAGGATTAAGGGTATCTCCGGAAAGAACCCAAATTAAAGCCGACCGGGGCGAAATCGTATATGTTGACATTGATACTCTCGACAAAGAAGCGAATATCGTTCCTGATGCAGAACTACCGGTAACCATTACCGTATCCGGCCCCGGAGAACTCATCGCCGCCGGCAACGCCTCACCCTTTATCGAAGGAAGCCTCCAGGATCCCCAATGCAACACCTTCCGCGGAAAAGCCCTGGCCATTATCAGATCAACCGGCCAATCAGGAAAAATTGTTGTAGAAGTCCAATCCGATAATTTGGAGTCGGCAAAAACATCCATAACAGCAAAATAGTATTTCCAACGTTGTGTTCATATCAATTAAGTTTACATTATCCCTTTGGTGTAGTGCTTAGAGACGCATTTCACTTTAAAAAAAATTCTTGAAATTGTTACCCGATTTGCTAAACTGAAATTTAGGCTTTTATCTATAATTTGTTGAAATTTTAGTATATTGAGGACTCTTGAAGCCAGAAAACCTAAGTCTCTTAAATATAGAGAGATACACTCTCTTTAGGCAGGCACGGGAATCTTTCTCGTTTTCGAAAGTCACGTCACGTTTCAGGTAAAGGAGTAGATTATGTCTGGGAAGAATCGGTTAGCTCTCGTCGTATCAATTAGTATTTTATCTTTGGTCCTGTCCACTCAGGCAAAGGAAAAATATGTGGATTTATCTGAGATTCTCACACCTGCACCTTTTGAGGTCGTTGACCACACGCCGGTGGAGATCGTTATAACGTTTCATGAGAGTGTCAAGCCACAGACATTCCAGGCCTGGTTAAACGGCAGGAATATCAAGCATAAGTTCGAACCAACTGCTGATGGCGTGCGCGCACTTGTGTCAGAAGCCGACGGATTACGCGTTATCGATGAAAATAAACATAAAAAATGCCACACTATAAACCTGTTAATCACCCGAATAAAAGGGCGTAGCTGGCAAACAGACATTGATCTGAGATTGTTCTATGTAAAGCCGGCCACTACCCAGAACAGCCCGCCCGTGGCAGAGGCGGGACCGGGCCAATCCGTGTTTGTGGATGACATGGTAAAACTTGACGGAAGTGCTTCAAGCGATCCTGATGGAGATGACATCACATACCAATGGGCCTTTGAGTCTGTTCCCCAGGGGAGTATGGTTATGCTTTCCGACCCCTTTGTTGTGGATCCATGCTTTGTACCCGACCTTCCGGGAACCTATGATATTCAACTCATTGTAAACGACGGTGATCTTGACAGTGCCCCTGATACCGTCACCGTTCAAGCCCAGGCACAGATGGTAACCGTACCGAATGTAGTGGGGATGTCTCTGGCAGAAGCAATTTCACTCATTTTCGATGCGGATCTGATCACAGGAGAGATCATTTATGACTATAGCATGACCGTACCTGCCGATAATGTAATCAGCCAGGACCCGCCGGACGGCGAATCGGTCGTCATCGGCAGTGAAGTGAATATGGTGGTCTCACTCGGGCCGGAGATGGTCATAGTACCTTATGTTTTAGGAGTGCCGCTGGCCGATGCAAATTCTGTGATTACTGATGCCGATCTGGTCGTCGGTGTTATCTCGTATGAATATAGTATGACCGTACCTGCCGATAATGTGATAAGTCAGGATCCCCCGGACGGCGAATCCGTTGTCATCGGCACGCCCGTTGATATGATTGTGTCTCTGGGACCGGAAATGGTCCAGGTGCCGGATGTCACAGGACTGAGCGAAACCGATGCGATAGCCATGATAACCTCTGCTAATCTTACGATCGGTGCAATCAGCGATGAATACAGTATGATTGTTCCCTTGGGTGATGTAATCAGCCAGACACCGGCTGCCGGAGAATCGGTTTTAATAGGTAGTTCCGTAGATCTGGTGATATCTCTGGGACCGGAAATGGTCGCCGTGCCGGATGTCATCGGATTTTGTGAAGTAGATGCCACTGAAGCTATTATGGCAGTTAATCTTACAGTAGGAACCATTAGTTACATGCATAGTGACTTCGTGCCGGCCGGAGACGTAATCGGCCAGGATCCCTCGGAAGGTATTATGGTCGTAATCGGCTCCTCGATAGATTTGCTGGTTTCGCTTGGCCCGCCAACGCCGGATTTATTTATTACCACTGTCGATCCGAATTATGCCGGTTTAGGTGATTTAATCACCATTACCGGAAGCGGATTCGGTTTGGATAAAGACCTTGTAAGTGTCCGCTTCTCCTTTACTGTGCAAGGCGAAGTACTCAGCTCAGAAGTACCTGTCATCAGCGTGGATGAGACCAGCCTGCTCACCGTGGTTCCGTTGGCCATGCCCGAACACTCTAATCAGGTCCGGGTCGTGGTGGACGGTGCAGTCTCTAATGCTCTTTCCTATGAAGTAGGATCACTGCCCTGGGATCCCACTCCGGATGACTATGGTAACGAAACACTCTCATTACTGTTTCAACTGGACGAACTCCTGGAGCGGGTGGATGCCAAACTCGATAACTGGTATGTAGATACCGGCGGTATGACTGCCGTGGAAGCCGATGTTCTTCATCAAACCATAACAGAAATCCGCGACGTCATCGGTGTGGCCATAGCGGATATTGACGACCAGGACAACTATACCCTCAACGTCCTGGACGCTATGATTAGTAAGGCGATGTTCGGATTAATCCAGGATGATCTGCAGGAAGCCATTAATGCCCTGGAAGGCTCACCCGCAGGTTCGATTATGTGTGAAGGGCAAAAGGTAAATGACGTTCTTGATGAATTACTGATCCATCTACAGATAATGCGTGTTATTCTGGAAATCGTTATTGCTACTCTGGCCGCGGCCTGCGCTGCGGCTGTTGTTGCGTCTATTCTGACTTTAGGTGTCGGATCACCCCTGGCAGCCACGATATGTGCCGCATCTACTATGGCGGCTATGGAACTGGCACAAACGGTCCTGGATATTATAATTGCAACCACAGTAGCCATCCAGGCCTTGACCGCCGCTGCCCCAACAGCGCCGGTTCCCAATACCTACACCGTTGAAATACGTCATGCACATTGGGGAAACAATGAACCGGATTTTGTCTATGTGCAAGGTGATACACCTGTTCTGGTCGAGTCTTTCAACGATTTCCATAATGAAGACTGTTATCCCGATGGATGCACTATATCGTTTACCATCCATCTTTATGGAGTTCCTATTCCCATATTCATTCCCATACCTTACTATGTAGTTGAAGATTTGCGTATGACCTCGGATCTCTACTTCCCACCCGGCCCCGGCGGCGAGAGCGGCTTTGAACAACTGGGAACCGGCGACAATGGCTATAGCTACTTTAACGGGCTGGATGTCAACGGACCCGGAATAGTTCGGGGTGATTATGATGTACAAATCTCAGCCGACTGTACCCAACATACCAGCCCGCTTGGCATAGAAACTCATACATTTACCCTCATCGACAGACCAACCCTGGTTTCTTTTGCTCCCGGCTCCGCTCAGTTGGGAGATACCATTGAAATCTGCGGCGAATTTATCCCACCGGATGCCGCTGATGCATCGGAACTCGATTTTGGTGATGCTATTCAAACACCATCTGCTACTACATTCACACCTCTCCCGCCGGATTATTACGGTTGTTATGAACTGACCGTACCGGATACGGCCGGCCAGTCAGGCATTCGCCTGATTGTGGACGGACGAACCAGTACTGATGTGGCACCCTTTACAGTCGATCCTCCCATCCTGACATCTCTGCAACCCGATCTTGCCATGCCGGGCGAACAAATCCAGTTGCATGGTACCGGCTTTGCCGCTGCTTTAATGAATAACGAGGTCACGCTTAACGGCATCCCTGTACCTCTCGTCCAACGCACCGACTTCGGGCTGATCTTCGAGGTC
>JAFGHE010000006.1 GCA_016930295.1 Sedimentisphaerales bacterium | reverse complement strand
AGCCAGGTGACAGGGGTTCGAGTCCCCTAGGGGGTATTTTAAAACCCGGTTTAATCCGGTCCAAAACGCCAGCGTAGCTCAACGGTAGAGCTTCCGCCTTGTAAGCGGAGGGTTGTCAGTTCGATTCTGACCGCTGGCTTTTTTTATTTATATATTTCAGGAAAAATTTTCACTAAAAAAGGCCGCAAGTAATTTTGTACTCACGGCCTGTGAAGATCCCCTCCTACTTGAGGAGATGTTATAGCCAGTTTTGTTCGAATTTAATGAAATCCGGCCTTGGGATCTTTTGAAAAGAAAAAAGGATGGCTAAATATGGATTGACTCTTGACATTTTCCTCTCCACGTTATAAAACCCGGCGCGCACACCCCAACATCTCTCTCGCCAGGCAATTTACCAAATTCAATTTTACCCCATAGCAAGTATTTGCGTCAATAAAAAAATTAAAAACCTTAAGGTCATGGAAATTATTAACTTACATATCAACTCTTAATCTGATCTCTTCAGGCAATCCTGTTCGGGATTTGATCCCATGTTTTGATTAAAACTTTCCTGGTAGATATTATGGCAAAAAGTAAAATATCGGACTAATTGGATAAATATAAAGTAACCGGCCGTTTCCAGGGTAAACTAGCGATTTTGATATACCGATATTATAATGATGCTACCGTTAAAAGTGGATATTGGCTGCTGTTTTTAATCCAGAAACAAACGTTCGCCATACTTTTGACGCTGGCGTCTATAATATTAAAGGAAATGTTTTGCCCAACAATGATAATACGAAGCATTTATTCTCCTAACTATAGTCTGTATAATTAATTACATGATACTATGCCGATATTAACGTCCGTGAAAAAATTAAAACCAGGTATGGTCCTGGACCAGAATGTAGTAAATGGAGTTACTGTACTTTTAAAGTACGGTATAACCCTGACACCAGAACACATAGATAGTCTTCTGGGTAAAATACCAAATAAAAAGGTCCGGATTGTAGATTCTGCCCTTGATGAGATAGTCACGTTTCAGGATGACAGTAGAGATCAGGATATTTCCCAAATAATCAGATCGGAGGCCGCCAAATTATTTACCCGGACCTCTCGTATGGTACGCCCGGGAATGCCCCTCTACTCTAAAGATTGCGCTCCTGTTCTCAAAGGAGTTTACCAACTGATCGACACCATGGGAAGCTGCCCCGTCAAAGCCGCCCTGATCGATGAAGGGGCTGATTTAGCCGAACATACGGCCAACGTATTTTATTTATGCGTTGCCATTGGTTATTCACTTCGAAATTATATGAGAAACGAACGTCATCGGTTAAGTTATGCCAATTATATAAAAAACGCCATGGACCTTAAACCCCTGGCTACCGCGGCCATGTTCCATGATATCGGCCTGGTACCAATCTGGCCACAGATTAACAAACCTGAAAAATTGACCAGAGAAGAGATTCGGCTGATTAGACAGCACCCAAAAACCAGCGCCGATATGTTGCCGGACACAATTCATCCACTTACCCGGCAGGCTGTCCTCATGCATCATGAAAATCATGACAGCAGCGGTTATCCTCAGCGAATGGAAAAAAATAAAATCAATGTCCTGGCCAAGGTAATCCGGGTGGCCGATGCCTTTTCAGCAGCCATTACCTCCAGGAGCTACCGCCCGGCCAAAACCCCCATAGAAGCCCTCTACGAAATGGCCTACGGAAAGTGTCGGCAGTATTACGATACTAAAATCCTGAGAATTTTATCTACTATCATTCAGCCGATCCCGATTGGGGCGAAATTGAAGTTAAAATCAGGCCTCTACGCAGTAGTCACCAAACATACCTACAAAGAACCTTTCAATCCGGAAATAGTCATTGCCTTTGATAAGGAGGGAAATCCTCTGCCGACCGCCAGAATTACCGGTCCTTTCCCCCTCCAGACTTTAAAAAGAACCGGAGTCGAATCCTTCGACGGCAAAGACATCTCTTATATTAACGGCATATCCAAATTCATGATACCCAAAACATCAGATATTGAAATCAACCATAAATACCGGGAAATACTCGACCTGGTTTATCCATAAATCCGTAATTTACCCACTACAGTCAGGGCATAAACCTTCCAGGCGGATCTGCTGGCGATGAATGACAAATCCTTGGTCAAGGTCTTTGATTAACGGCAGGTAATGATCGTGCAGACAGTACAGACGCCCGCATCGTACGCACGCGAAATGAGGATGACAGCGCATCTGACGGCAGCGATGGGCCAGTTCATAATATCTGATTCTTTCCTGGACCTGGGCAATATGCAAAAAACCGGCCCTGTTAAAGGCCTCCAGGGCCCGGTATATCGTTACCTTGTTTAAGCCGTTTCTT
Source organism: Sedimentisphaerales bacterium (assembly GCA_016930295.1). Taxonomy (GTDB): domain Bacteria; phylum Planctomycetota; class Phycisphaerae; order Sedimentisphaerales; family SM23-30; genus JAFGHE01. The sequence goes on along the minus strand of JAFGHE010000006.1, from coordinate 1,605 downwards.
CCCATACGCCTGGCGATTTCGTCCTGGCTTAGGGGCCGGTCGGCTGCCAGTAATACCCGCAGAATGTCTAAACGCCCACGCGTACAGCGCAAATCTGCATTTTGCAGCAATTCTTCCGGCTGGAGACTGGACTTAGTGGTCATGATCTTCCTTTGCATGATGGCAACAGGCACACGCAAGTTCTTCACCAGGCCCGACAAACAACATGGGAAAGACAATATCGCTGATGCAGCATGGCAGCCACACGGACAGGAATAACACCAAAAATATGCCGGCGCCGGCGGCCAGGGTAAACGGCCCCGCGGTATTCATAAGGATATGGGCGGACGAGGCCCAGGTACTTACCAGAACATGGGCGGCATGAGGGCATTTTGATCGCTTGATAAAATAAGCCAGGATGATCCCTACCAGCGCCGCCGGATTGACTATATACCAGTCAACAATAAAGCCCAGATGCAGCCCGTCACCCGAGGCATGGGCACTCTCAGACGCCGCATGCTCCTCAATAGGTTCCTGTCCGGCTGCCCCTGAGGTTGTATGATCATGATCCTGCCCTTCCTGGATATGCTCGTGCGCCGGAATATCCAAACCAAGCAGATGCTCGCCAATATAGGGCATCACAGAATCACTCAGTGTGGCAACACCAATGGAACCCAGATAACCAATGATCAGGACCTTTAAAAATCCGGCCTGCTTCTTGTGCAACTTATAAAGGGAAGCCGTCACCATGGCGCTTAACAGCACATGCAGTGGATGAAAGATTAAAAACAAACCATGCCCCGTATTACGGCTGAATTGCCGGAATATCAGCATAAACACAATACCCAGCAACGCCCCGGTAAAGGTAAACGGAGCATGATGTTTCAATTCCTCAATTATATGAACCGTTTTACCTTTTACTGTCATAAATCTCTTCCTGAAATTCTCCGCTTTTCATGGGATTATGTAATATTCCAAACTCTAGGGACAGACAGACGTGCCTGCCCCTCCTGCTTATTTAATACCTAATATACACTAAACGCAACTCAGTTGCAATAAGATTTGGGGAAAATATATCTCATTTTTATGGAATATCATCATGCAGATTTAAGGCGTAAACCATTAATTATCAGAGGATTATATCATTAAAATATAACGGCGTTCAAAACATGGACGCCGTTTATAATTTCTGGTTAATTTAATCGGACTATTATTTGCTTTTTTCCCGAAGCATATTGTAGCCGTAATGAGCCATCAGGTGGTCCAGGATGACTATGGCGGTATAATTTTCCGCGACGGGCCATATACGGGCCACGATGGTGGGATCGCGCCGGGTGATGGCTGCCAGATCCTTGTTTTCGAGGGTATATTTATCGATGGTATGCTGGGGTTTGTCAATGGTGGGAGTGGGTTTAACGGCCAGGCGAACGACAATGGGCTGTCCGGTGGATATTCCGCCGGTGATTCCGCCGGCGTTGTTGGAATCAAAGACCACCTTGCCGTTTTCCGAATGCATCTGGTCGTTGCTTAGATAACCGGTCATATCTTTTACAGCAAAACCGGCGCCGATTTCGACTCCTTTGACGGCACCAATACCCAGCATACGGCCCAGTTCGGCATCGAGTT
>JAFGHE010000092.1 GCA_016930295.1 Sedimentisphaerales bacterium | reverse complement strand
CTAGCGTCAAAAGTATTTCGAACGGTTGTTTCTGGATTAAAAACAGCGACTTAAAATGCCAATATCCACTTTTGACGGTGGCATCAATAAAGTTCTAATAAAAAAGATTTGCAAGAGATATGCCATGAACACAATTTTTATGTAAATATACCTGATATATTTATAAGTAATTGATATTAAGTAAGATAGGGAAAGTCCGATATTTGGTGATTATAGCAAAAAACTAAATTTATAGCTTGATTGTATGCTGATAAAATACTATTGTATATAATATATATACATGTATGCCGTATGTAATCCCGTTACTGAGTCTCAGTTAATATATGTCTTGAGAGGTGATCCATGACCCTTAGAGGTCGAATTGTAATTAGTTTAATAGCCGTGGTTGCTATTTCAGGGGGTGTCTCGGCCGTTATTGGAGGGTATCTGCTCCATTGGCATCTGAGCCGGGAGGCCCGCAATCGTGTCCGCCAGGAATTAAATGCCGCCGGCGAATTTTATCAGCAGCGCCTGGCGGCCATGGAAAACGCCCTCTTCTATACCTGCCTGGGAGAACGATTTACTCAGGCCGTTACGGGAAAAGATATCAATTATATATCTGTTCGTCTTAATAAGGTTCGCCAGAGCGGGAATTTCGATATTCTCTGTGTTACGGATAATGCCGGGCGCGTCATTTACCGGGCACACCAATCCGGTCTTTTCGGCGATTCTTTAAACGAAGACCCCTTGGTTAACTTTGTGCTGAACCACAAAGAAGCTCTCTCGGGTACGATTCTTATTCCTCTTGGCGATTTGGAAAAAGAATCACCTTCTCTGGCCGAGAGAGCAGGAATAAAAATATTACCTTCTCCCCGGGCGGTTCCATCAGATATCACCCAATTGGAGGCCGGCATGATGTTATGCTCCGCGGCCCCCCTGTGGGATTCCCAGGGCCATCTGGCCGGAATACTAAGAGCAGGCATATTACTCAATCAGAATTTTGACATTGTGGATCAGGTCCAGAATACGGTATTCCACGGTGAACAGTATAAAGGGAAGCAACTGGGTACGGCGACTATTTTCCAGAATGATGTACGTATATCCACAAACGTTTTAAACGATGACGGGGCACGTGCCCAGGGTTCCCGGGTCAGCCGCGAAGTTTATGATTATGTTTTACAGCAGGGAAAAACATGGGTCAACCGGGCCTGGGTGGTTAATGACTGGTATATTGCCGCCTATACACCGATTAGAGATATCGATAATAATATCATTGGTATGCTCTACGTCGGCGTGTTGGCAGGTAAGTTCAGAGAGGCCGCCCTGAACACCTTTACCCTGTTTGGTGTATTGACCTTTGTAGGGCTGTTAGTCACTGTCGTGGTGTCCTGGAAACTGGCGGACAGTATCTCTCATCCGGTAACGAATCTGGTCACGGCTTCATCGGCTATTGCTCAGGGAGATTTTTCCCATACCATTGACACCGGTCGTTCAGCGGATGAAATTGGTTCTTTGACCAGAAGCTTTAACAGTATGGCCCGGTCGCTCCGGGAACGTGATGAAAAACTGAAGGAACTTACTCATTTGCAGCTTTCACGTTCGGAACATCTGGCTTCGATCGGCCGTCTGGCTGCAGGAGTTGCTCACGAGATAAACAACCCCCTCACCGGTGTGCTGACATTTGCCCATATGCTGCTGAAAAATGCACCGGAACATTCTCAGGAAAGAAAAGACATTGAAACAATCATAGCGGCCACCACTCGATGCAAAGAAATTGTTCAGGGTCTTTTGAACTTTTCCCGGCAAAATGAACCCCGGAAAAATGTCTCTGATCTTAATCACCTTCTGGACCAGGCCTTGAACCTGGTTCGTAATCCGGCGGGAATGAATCGTATCCGTGTGGTAAAGGAACTAGACCCCGACCTGCCGGGTATACTCCTGGATCCGAATCAGATTCAGGAGGTTGCAGTGAATCTCATGGTGAACGCGATAGATGCCATGCCGGACGGCGGTGAATTGGCGGTGCATAGCCGTGCTTTTGAGGACAAGGGTATGCCCTGGGCGGAATTTAAAATATCGGATACCGGCTGCGGGATCCCCGCCGAGAACATAGAACGAATATTTGATCCCTTCTACACCACGAAACAGGAAGGCAAAGGGACCGGCCTGGGCCTGGCCGTCAGTTATGGCATCGTGGCAAAACATGGCGGCCGGGTCAGCATCGAAAGCCAGATCGATCAAGGCACAACAGTAACCGTACAATTGCCGGTATGATCCGGGGAGTAAAAAATGAGCAAAAAAGCTCGGATTTTAGTCATTGATGACGATCCTATAGTTCAGCAAAGTTGCGAACGAATACTCGCAGAAGACTATGAGATACATGTGGCCGAAAATGGACACCTGGGCCTGGCCGCTCTGGCCTCCCAGTCGTTCCATCTGGCCCTACTGGATTTGAAGCTTCCGGATATGAATGGTATGGATATCCTGCGCCAGGCGCCGGATCGATTCCCTGATATTCCCATTATTGTTATCACAGGCTATCCCAGTATCAAAAGTACGGTGGAGGCCATCAAAATGGGGGCATTCGATTATCTGGGCAAACCCTTTAGTCCGGATGAACTGGAGGTAACCATCGAAAAGGCACTCCGTCAGCGACATCTCCTGACCGATTATCGTGCTTTAAGAGAAAATCTCCGGGATCGTTACCAGGTCTCTCGTCTGATCGGGGAAAGTCCGGCCATGAAACGGGTTTTTTCTCTTATTATGCAGAGCGCCAAGACAGACAGTACGGTTTTGATCACTGGAGAAAGTGGCACCGGTAAAGAGCTGGTCGCACGCGCCATTCACTTTTCCGGTCTCCGAAAAGATGCTCGGTTTGTGGCCGTGGATTGCGGCGCCATTGCACCCGGTCTCATGGCCAGTGAACTCTTTGGTCATATTGAGGGAGCCTTCACCGGAGCATCGGTCGGCCGGCAGGGTCTGATCCAGGCTGCCGAAGGCGGTACACTTTTTCTTGACGAAATAGGTAACCTGGCTCTGGATTTACAGGCACATTTGCTCCGGGTAATCGAAAACAGGGAAATACGACCGGTCGGAACCTCCGAGTCCGTTAAGATCGATGTCCGATTTATCGCCGCGACCAATGTCGATCTCCAGATGCTGGTACAGGAAGGCCGCTTTAGAGAGGATCTTTTTTATCGCCTCAATGTATTTCCTATCCGGCTTGTTCCGCTGCGCGAACGAAGCGAAGATATCCCTTTCCTGGCGCGCCAGTTTCTGGCCATGTTCTCGGCCAGAATGCATAAACGGATCGAGGATTTTACGCCGGAGGCGGTCAATTTTCTCATGCAGTACGAATGGCCCGGCAATGTCAGAGAGTTGTCTAACGTCGTCGAACGTCTTGTTATACTCTGTAATGATACGCGTCTGGGTCTGGCACATCTGCATCAATCCGTGGCGATTTCAACCTCCTTTTCGTCGGTTCCTCAAACCGCGGCTCAGTTGCACGAGACAAAAAAGAAACTGCGCGAGCAGGCGGTTAACGAGATTGAGAAAGCGTTTCTTCTGGAAGCCCTGCGCAGAAATGATTATAATGTCAGTAATGCCGCCCAACAGACCGGCATGCAGCGACCCAATTTTCAATCGTTGCTCAGGAAGCACGGCCTCCGTATCAAAGATATCGCGGCCGGACGTGAACCGACTGCCTTTTAGCTTCCCCGTCACCGCAACGAATCAAACGCGTCATTGCTCTTTTTTATCCGGATGAATTATGGGTTGGCTCTTGGCGTTGCCTGGATTAATGGACGGCTACCGCCTTTTTGCGGGGCAGGCTGAAGCAGAAGATGCTGCCGCGGCCGGGTCCTTCGGACTCCACCCAGATTTTACCCTCATGGACCTCGATAATCCGCTTTACGATCGCCAGTCCCACTCCCGTGCCCTCATGACTGGGGTCCAGTTGGTTGAACAGGCCAAAAACCCGTTCATGGTACTTCGGATCAATACCCATACCATTGTCTTTAACATAGATAATTTCTTCATCACCCTCATGCCGCATGCCAATTTCTATAGCAGGCTCCGGCTGGTCACCCAGGTATTTTATAGCGTTTTCCATGAGATTCTGGATAACCTCAAACAGCCGGGGCTTATCCCCGTAAACCACAGGCAGGTCATCCATGATCTTGACCTTGATATTACTTTCAGATAATTGAGCTCCGAATAAATCGACAACTTCCCGGGCCAGATCACTCAGGGATATTTCTTCCGGCGGATTTACCAGGCGTCCTATCCGGGACAACTCCAGCATCTCATTCAACAGGTTGTGCATGGTATCCACCGCCTTACTGATGGTTTTCATATCTTTCAGAGCCTGTTCCTGGTCCTGGTCGGCGATATCCTGTTCGATCAGACCCAGAAAACCCTTAATTGTGATCAGCGGGCTCTTAAGATCATGGGACACTGTATAAGTAAAGCGTTCCAGCTCTGCATTCTGATCTTCCAGTTCCTTAATCAGTTTTTCCCGCTCCTGCTCGGCACGTTTACGTTCGGTGATGTCGCGATTGATACCCTGATAGCCCAGCAGGGTATTATTTTCATTAAAGAACGGGACGGCATTGGTTTCCAATACGACGGGTCGCCCGTTTTTATGCAGATTTATATGCACCAGTCCCACAATCGGTTTGTGTGAATCAACCGCTTCTTTAAGGCATTCCCTGATGCATTGGGCTTCATCGGATGGCATTAGATCAAAAGGCATTTTACCAAGTATCTCTTCCGGCTCGTATCCCAGTATGTCTTTTATTTTGGGACTGGAATAGGTATAGACGCTGTCTTTGTCCACCTGCCAGATCCAGTCTGATGAGGCCTCCACCAGGGAACGGAACCTTTCTTCGCTTTCCTGCAGGTTGTTATCGCGTTGTTGTATCTGGCTGAGCATTTCATTGAAGGCGTCAATCAGGTAACCCACCTCGTCCTGGCTCTGCTTGACGGCGCGGACCGAGTAGTCTTTTTCGTCGGTTACCTTACCGGCCGTCCGGGCCAGAGACAGAATCGGTCGAGATATCAGACGCTGCAGAGCGGCCGCGAGCAGAAACGTGGAAGCCATGACCACCAGAATCACAACCAGCAGAGTCAGCAGGTCATCCTGCATGGCACGTTGGATATCACGCATATCGTCTCGAAGATAGACGGTGCCGATCTCAGATTTCCCCATATAGACCGTTTGGAAAATGTCCAGAAATCCTTCCCGGAAAAAATACCCCCCGGCTTCCGGCACTTTGGGCGGCAGTGAGTCTGTCTGGGAGCGACCGGGATTATAAACAGCAAAGACCTCATGATTCTTCCGGTAGATGCAGGCATACACGACCGAAGGCCGGGCCTCCAGCGCGGAAAGCATCTTTTCCGCATCTTCAGGGATATCAAATGACAGGGCCACCTGGCAATTCCGACCCAGCACCTCCGCCAGCCCCGTCAGATCCCGCACCGATGCCCGCTGGTGGGTGTAATAGGAAAAAATAATGAAAATGACGCCCGCCAGGAAAACGGCGATCATACTGGTGAGCATCATGATAAGCGTCATTTTTTTCCGGATGGTCATTTTATGCAGAGCGATCATTTTATGGTCCTCCCCTTACCGAAACAACCGTAACGCGATTGTCTTTACTATAATGATGGGCCGGCCCCTGAGATGTCTCCTTGTCCGACAGTTCGGGAATTTCCACCACACGCACGGCATTACGGATCAGTTGTGAATCAAGGCGCAAGCCTGCGCGGCGGACCGGGGTCAGATTGATTTCCCAGCGGACTTTGTTTTTTTTCATAATCAGGTTGATCATACCGCCCGTTTCGATAAATCCGGCTGTATCCGCCACCGTAAGAATCGGGGCGTCTTTGACCTGTGCCAGGATAGGTTTCAGATTTTTCTCTTCGGACGAACTGATAAACAAAAGATGACATCGGGTAATATCCACCTTTGAGTCATAAGGACCGAACCGTTTTATCACCAGTTTTTTCTTTAAAGAGGGAATAACCTTTTCCTCCACCTCGTTAAAACTCTCACCAAACAGATCCTGGCCCAGAATACCGATACAGATCGTATTTTTCTTTAAAGCGTCGGTATCCTTTTCTTTCTTTTCGGAATCGGGGGCCGGGTTCTGCGCGGCATCTGGTTTGGTACCGGTATCTTTCTCGGCTTCCGGCCAGGCGGCAAATTGCAAAAAGTTATACAAATAAACCGCCTTAATCTCGTATTCCATGGCCTGACGCTGCTCAGGGGTAGCCGTATTGTTTTCTTGAGCCCTGCCGATGGGTAGTTCACCTGCCGAAAGCATTAGTCCGGCCAGCAGGACCAGGGTCCATCCACGGTGGGTTATTCTATTCCAACATCGTAATCGGCTGAACGTGTTTTTTCTTTTCGTGATAATGTTATGATTCCAATCAAAATAATAATTTTACCGCGCCATATAAACCTTTTTGGATTTCACCGCCGCCGCCGGCAAAGAATATATCAGGAGTATATTCCGGGTGCTGACTGTCTAGCAGATTTTGACCCCAGAGGCTAAGTTCCAACCGGTTGGTGGGTCGCCAGGTCAGGCCTACGTCCAGCCTGGTATAATCGGATATCCCTCCGGCCGGAACGTTATCGTAAAAATAAAGAGCAGAGTTTAGTTCAAGGTTTGCCGTAATATCAAGATACGATCTCACCTGGAATTGATGTTCGGGAGTATTATCTTCTACCGATTCATCACCTCCACTCAAATCCATTTTAAGCCAGGTATAACCGGTTAAGAGCTTCCATGAAGTCGACAACTGCCAGTTGGCGGCCACTTCCACACCGTGGGCATGACCGTGTTGGTCGTTGTCCCACTGTAAGGTAACGGGATCGACCTGGCTGGCAGATTCCAGATCTTCATACTCATGATAAAACGTGGCGATGTCCAAAGAAAAGGCATCGGCCGGTCGTATGCGATACCCTAGTTCATAGGCCAGGATCTTCTCTGATTGCATTCTGGTATTGTTTATAATTCTATACGGCATATTGGTATCGAGAACTGTCAAAATAAAATTTCCGTTATAATTGGCCAGGCTTGGCACTCTAACCGCCCGGGAGATCGAACTCCAGACGGCATGATTTTCGTTAGGAGTCCAGATTATGCGGGCGTTAGGCTGGTATTCAAAACCCGTGTGGTCGTTAAGTTCTAATTTAGTGCCCAAAATCACATTTAAATCAGGTAGTACCTCGATAGTATCCTGTATAAAACCGCTATAGGTATGAAGAGTCGTGTTATCCGGCAAATAAGTGAGCTTTTCAACATTATGTGTTTTCATGTCATGCCGGCGATAACCAACACCCCAAACAAATTTGTGACCATCCACCAGACAGAAATCATGCTGAAAATCGTAATCCAGTATCCCGTTATTCTCCTGCCAATAAGAGACGGAAAGAGGAACATGCTTTTGAGTGCGGTCGTAATATATTTGGAACTGAACTCCGGAAGTATCACTTAACTGTTTCTTCCAGTGACCTGATATGTTCCAGCCCCGGTTAGTACTATCATAAATCTCAATGGGATTATCACCGCCTGCCACATCGGCGCTGAGTGAAAGATCGCTGATACGGGCATCATAAAAATCGCCTTGGAGCGTAAAGGTCTGATCATCTTCCATTTTCCGGTCAATACGAAAACCTGTTTGTCCTATCCCCCGGTCATCTGTCCAGGGGGCTACCCCGTAAGTGGCCGTTTTATCCTGTTCAGAATACTTGCCATAAACCCGATAAAAGGTGTTCTGGTCCAGTTTCCCTCCGTAACGGATGGCGCCAAAACCTCGTTCTTCCGTTCCTGCGCCGCCGGAGAGTAATCCTCCCTGTGTATTGCGGGCGTTTTTGGTTATGATATTGACGATGCCGTTGACCGCATTGGCGCCCCACAAGGTCGCTCCCGGTCCGCGGATAATTTCGATCCGTTCGATATCTTCCAGCATCACATCGAAGGATTCCCAGGTCACGCCGGCAAACATCGGGCTGTAGGCCGTGCGCCCGTCGATCTGGACCAGCATCATTCGGTAAAATCGTTCGGTTATCCCACGGGATGACACATTCCATTTGTTACCGTCAGAACGCGCTACATATAGACCCGGAACCATCCGAAGCAATTCCGCCAGCGAACGATGACCGCTGCGCCGAATATCCTCCTGGGTGATAACATAGATAGCTGCCGGAGAGCTGAATACATCCTGACCCTGGGTTCGGGATGCGGATATAACCTCTATGTCCATTACCTGCTCCAGCGGCAGGGCGAACATACTGATATCTTCTTCCGAAGGCACATTACCGTTACTTTCGGACTCGACTATCAGGACGGCTATCAAAAACAATAGTACTTGTCTGCCACCCTTTACTCTATTAAACCGTGTCATGTTTCCGGTTCCCTGCAAAAACAAACCGTGTTAGAGTTGTCGCCCATGACTATTTTATGATTTTTCAGCAATCTGGTCCTTTACTATAAAAGGTTATAAATTTTTATCATCAAAACCGGTACGTCATCTGAACATAGTAACTTCGTGGCACCTCGGTATAATCAGAACTCAGTACATCTTCCTTATATTCCGGATGGGTGTTATCCAGTAAATTTTGGCCCCATACCCCGATCTCCATCTGCTCCGATACGTGCCAGTTCAGCCCGACGTCCATACGAATATACGAGCCGGCTAATGCGGCCGAAGCTTGGTCATTATAATAAGCCAGGGTGTTCAATTCCAAATCCTTCGTAATATCATAGAATGAATGAATACCCGCCATATTTTGGGGGGTGGCGCGCTCGAGGGTTTCCTTGTCACCATGCAACTCGACATCCAGCCAGGTATAGTTGGCCTGGATCAGCAAATTCTCACACACGTTCCAGTTGGCCGCCCATTCCAGGCCATAGGTTTGGCCGGTTTGATCATAATTGAGTCGCTGAATAAGCGGATTATCCGGATCAACCGCCACGGCACGGAGATGGTCGTAATCATTGAAGAACGCTGTAACATCAAAAAATAAGGTCGATGACGGCCGGACGCGATAACCCATTTCATAGGCAATGACCGTATCACTTTTTAGCTTTTGGCTGCCGACTATCCATACCGCCATATCAGGTTGTACGGCTGTAACGGCCAGAGACATATCTTCTTCCTGGCTGCCGGGAACCCGCACCGCACGGGACACCGCGCCCCAGAGACAATGATGCTCGTTCGGTATCCAGGCGAGCCTGACGCTGGGCTGACATTCAAATCCCGTAAAATCGTTATACTCCAATTTACTACCCACACTGAACGTAAGCTCATCTTCAATCAGGTCGATCGAGTCCTGAATAAAACCGCTAAACACATCCACGGTACGGGTGACTGGATCGATAATCACATCCTCGGCATTCTTATGACGGCCGTGCACCATCCGATATCCCACGCCCCACACCAGGTTATATCCGTCCCCCGTAAGATTATGCTGGAAATCCAGATCAAATAGATGCATATCGTCACGAAGCCTTATCGCCGGGTCCGGAAACGAAGCCCGATTCCAGGTATAATACATCTGCAGTTGTGTGCGGCTGGTTTCGGAATAGGTATGATTCCATCGCCCAAAAATATTCCATTCCCGCATAATGGCGTCATTGTTGGTAGTAAAATTACTTCCGGCCCCGATATCCATATTCGCATACGCATTGCCTCGGCGGCCCTCAAATATATCTGCCATAAGATTAAACTCATCATCCACCTTGTCAGTCCAATCGAACCGGATTCCTGATTGGCCGCGCCACCAGTCATCAGTGAAGTCTTTGTCCCTCACCGGCGGAAAATCATCATGCCGGGTGTACTTGCCATAGACCCGATAGTACGTGTTCTCATTCAGTTTGTCCCCGTATCGGATTGTACTAAATCCGCGCAGTTCACTACCAAAACCACCTGACAGCAGGGTACCCTGGGTATCTTTGGCGTTCTTGGTGACAATATTGATTATACCGTTAACCGCGTTGGAGCCCCACAATGTGGCTCCGGGTCCGCGAATCACCTCGATCCGTTCGATATCTTCCAGTACCACATCCTGCATTTCCCATCGCACCCCGCTGGTCATGGGATTGTAAATGATTCGACCATCCAGTTGCACAAGCAGCATTCGCCCATAACGAGAGGTAAAGCCCCGGGAGGAAATAGCCCATAGACTGGCGTTTGAGCGTGCCACATGAATCCCCGGCACCAGACGCAATAGCTCCGGCAGACTACCCAGCCCGCTCCGGCGGATATCCTCCTGAGTTATTACATATATCGATGCCGGAGAGCTGAATACATCCTGTCCTTTGCAACGAGTGACAGAAATAACTTCCATATCCATTACCTGTTCAAAGGGCAGACCAAACAGGCCCAGGTCCTCATGTTCCTCGGCATGGAGCGACTTGGTCATACCAAATACTATCGTCAGCATACACACAGACATTATAGTATTTAATCTGCCCATAAACCTGACTCCTGTTATTTCAGGTGAAAAATATAGATATGTATTAGATACATATTATTGATTTCGTATTTTAACAAATTCTCATACAAATGCAAAATATCAACAGCGAGGTTTAAAATATGACGATAATTTTATAAAATCGAGCGATTTAAGTGTAAGACGCTGTTTTTTATGGTAGTAGTTCCACTCGTATATTTCACAGATTAGTATCAAAATTCTGGCTGATAATGAAAATAATTCAGGCCAATCTTGTTTTTTGTCCTTTTACACTGCCGGCTTTGCCGCTGGGGATCGCCATAATTAAGGCTGCTGCATCCCAGAACAGCGATTTTCAGGTTACATGTTTCGACCTGAACGCCCAGTGGCAGAACCTCCTTGTGGATACGGTAAGGCAGGGAAAAACAAATATCCCACTCAAAGATCAACTGGCATTCCTGGGTGCAGTCGAAATGTTCCAGAAAGGCGGTGCCAATTTTTATAATCAGGCCCAATACGACCGTCTGGCCCTGGCCTTCCACGAAGATTTTGAGATGCTCAACGATACCTTTGCCCGCCAATGTGAACAGGCCTTTCACCAGCGCGGAGAGGTACCCTGGTATATTCATAAATATGCCGATCATCTGCTGGAAAATGCCCCGGATGTCATTGGTTTCTCCCTAACGTTTAATAAACAGTTTTGCTTCTCGGCCCTGCTGGCCCGAGAGATTAAACAGGCCTGCCCGGAAATTAAAATTGTTTTTGGGGGCAATATCTGTCACTGTCTCGACCCCCGGAACCTGCTGGCGCAGGATTGGCTCGATTTTATTATCTGCTATGAAGGGGAACAGGCGTTCCCGGCACTGTTGCGCGCGTTACAGGGTGAAATCAGTCTGGACCAGGTACCCAATCTTATTTATCAACAACAGGGGCAGACCATCGTATCGGAGCCTGTGCCGGTCCCGGACCTTGACGCAGTGCCTTTTGCCGATTTTTCTGATTTTGATTTTGGGGTATATTTTTCGCCGGAGCCGATAATCCCGATTCTGACCTCGCGCGGTTGTTTCTGGCGTCGCTGTACGTTTTGCGACCATCATTCCATCTATGCCCGACAGTATAGAACGCCGTCAGTGAAACGGGTGGTCGATGAAATGGAATTTCAAATGGCTCGTCATGGCAGTCGGAATTTTTACTTCGTGGATGAGATGATACCGGCCGAGCGTTTCCGGCAGCTCGGTCGGGAGATTTTGTTCCGGGGCCTGGACATGGCGTATCTGGCTTTGGCCCGGCCGACCAGTGAATTCACACCCAAAACCTTTGAATTAATGGCCCATTCCGGGTGTAAATATATCATGTGGGGCGTCGAGAGCGGCTGCCGGCGGATTCTCGATTTGATGGACAAGGGAACCAACATCGAGGATATAGCCGTCGTCTTACAAGAGGCTGCAGCGGCCGGGATTAAAAACCATGTGTATATCATCGTGGGTTTCCCCTCGGAAACCACGGAAGAAATGTACGAAACGTTACAGTTTCTATATGAAAACCGTGAGAGCATCCATCAGGTCTGTCGCAGCTATTTTGTACTCCGGCCCGATACCCTTATAACGCGCGATCCCGAAAAATACAGGATTACCCAAATCCATGAAAATGCCGACGACAACGCCTCCCTGTCCTATGAGGTCTCGCAGGGACTGACCACGGACCAGGCCAAAAAGGTCATGGCCTATTTCAGCGCCAACTTCTTCGGATATTTCAGCACCTACAGCCGGGCCCTGGGCCTATTCCGCGACCACGCCCTGCTCATCTACGCCCATCCGGAAAAAACCGTCTACAACCTACCCAAACAACCCGTCCCCGAACCTTTGTTAAATTTGCATACCACGTAAGTATAAATAAGACTGGATTGCATGCTCACGTCCGCCGCAGGCGGATTTGAGCATGGGATTCGTCATATTCAATCACTGATTTTCAATACAGCCGCCCCGTTTACTTTGCCGGCCTTGAGGAGTTGCAGGGCATGATTGACCTCTTCCAGGGCAAATTCCTGAGTGGTGGTTTGGATCCCGATTTCGCCGGCCAGTTGCATCAGTTCAAATCCGTCCCGTCGGGTACTGTTGGCCACGCTGCGCAGATTTTTTTCATGATAGAGGTGTTTGTCGTAGTTTAAAAAAGGGATATCCGACATATAGATGCCGGCCAGCGCCATCGTAGCACCCTTTTCCAGGTGAGCCAGGGCCGGGGGCACCAGTTCTCCGGCCGGGGCGAAGATGATTCCGGCATCCAGTTTTTCCGGGACCGGTTCCTCGATTCTGCCGGTCCAGTCAGCACCCAGTTGCTCTGCCAGTTGCCGATGTTTATCACCGCGGGAAAACACATACACCCGGCAATCCCAATAGCGGGCTATTTGGATGGCGATATGAGCGGATGCCCCAAACCCGTAAAGCCCCAGGCGCTGGCCCTTCCGGATGCCGCTTAAGCGCAGGGCCCGATAGCCGATGATGCCCGCACACAAAAGTGGCGCCGCGGCCACAGCCGGGATATTCTCGGGAACCGGGTAAACAAAATCAGCCCAAGCGACTGCAGACTCTGCGTAACCGCCGTCAAAATCCAGGCCGGTGAATTGGGCCTGCTCACATAAATTTTCCTTTTGTGACTTACAGAACCGGCATTGCCCACAGGTCCGGCCCAGCCAGGCCATGCCCACTCGCTGACCTGGTTTAATCTGGTTGACTGCCGGGCCCACATCCTGTACCCGCCCTATTACCTGATGGCCCGGCACCAGCGGCAGCCTGGGCAGATACAGTTCGCCTTCGATTGTATGCAGGTCTGTGTGGCACAGCGCGCAGGCCTCCACCTTGATTCGCACCTGGTCTGATTCCAGTTCTGCGGGGGTGCGCTCCTCGAGGATTAACCGATTGTCCGCTACGGGCCCGGCTTCGTGTAAAACCATCGCTTTCATCAATTGAGTCGCTCCGTTATATAAATCCTTCACTGTAATAAGCTTAAAATATGGATGTCCATCCGTTGTCAGCTTTCTCTGGCCTGATAAGGGGCCGGCGGTTATAATACACTATTATGTCCTGCGATGATAGTAATACATCTCAAAGTGAAGAAATGATGTCCCGGGCTTGTGCGAGTGGTTCTGTGGTTTATCGGTTATGGATGGCGGCCCTGGCATTGGGTTGTTTTGGCGTTCTAGTGACGGCCTGGTTTTTAAAGCCTGCGCCGAGCGGCGTGGGTACGCACCAGCAGCTTCATATGCCGGGCTGCGGAATGTATGAACGGACCGGTTATCCCTGCCCCACCTGCGGCATGACCACGGCGTTTGTCTATATGGCACACGGCCATGTGATAAAAAGTTTCATTACCCAGCCGGCCGGCGCTTTGGCGGCGCTGGCTTGTGCAGTACTGGCCTTCGCCGCTATTTACGGTGCACTCACCGGCCGGCGCTATGATCGTGTTATGACAATGTTCGATTTATACTGGTTAAGATTTGTGTTACTGATTACATCCGTGGTATTATTATCCTGGGCATGGACCTGTATCAGGATTAAAATACTAAACTCATAAGGAACATGACAATGAAAAAAAGGACAATCTCATTTGTCATCAGTCTCATTCTTTTAACAGGCGCCACCGGCTGTAACCTGCTGGAGTGGCCGGTTTATGTGCTTTTCGGGCAGAAGACTGAAAAGGTACAGGCCGAGTATGAAGGCCTGGCCGGCGGCCGGCCGGCGGCCATCATTATCGCCACGGAGCCGGGCGTTGATTTTGATTATCCGGAGGCACGCACCAATATTGCCCTGGCCCTGGCTGCGGCCATCAAGTCACATGTGAAGGACATTACCTTTGTCGATCAGCAGGATGTGGAGCGGTTTCAGATGGAAAATCTTAACTGGGCCACTCTGCCTATGACCGATATCGCCCAAAAATTTTCCGCTACCCGCCTGATCTATCTGGATCTTTACCAGTTCACCATGCAGGAGGAGAACAGCCTCCATCTGTTGCGTGGCAATATTCGGGCTGCGCTGTGGATCTATGAAGCCGATGGCGTCAGTCCCAACCGCCCGGCGTACAGTACCGAAATCACGGTTCTTTATCCGGAACATGCCCCTATCCCTGCCAGTCAGGCCGCCGCACAGGACGTTGAAAACAAGAGTATCGCTGAATTTGCCCAGAAAACAGCATTAAAATTTTACGACCATAAAGTAGCACTCAGGTAACGTAAGATGACGAAATATAAAATGGCACATCCTATAGGTTTTTTTGGTATAGTTACCGGCCTGGTCCTTTTTATCTCCGGCTGCGGCCCGTTTTATGCCTTGTTTATCGATCCGCTCATCCCGGCCCCGCTCATTCCCGCAGAACACGATATGAGCGACAAACATGTTCTGGTCTGGGTTGAACGGACCGAAAGTGTAACCGAGTCCCCGCGCTCGGGGGACGGCCAATTGCTCGCGCCCAATCTCCGCCGCGAGCTGACTTATCGGATACAGGAAGAACTGCGTCAGAATTATGCGGTTGGTTCGCTGGTGGATTATGAAACCATGGTGAGTTTTCGTCATCAACATCCCGACCTGGCTTCTTTGACCATCCAGCAGTTGGGCGCCGCTATGCCGGGTCCGCCGGTCGAGCAGGTGTTCTATATCCTGGTCAATGATTTCCAGTTGCGTCAGCAGGAGGTCGACTACGGCTATTATCAGGCCAGTCTGGGCGGCTATTGCAAGGTAGTGGATGTGGCTACGGGCAAGCGCCTCTGGCCCACGGACCAGACCTACCGCTCGTTCCATATCACCGCTCCAACCACCATCGGCCAGGATTCCGACCTGGAAAATGAACAGGTCCTCCAGCTAAGCCAACTCCTGGCCGGCGAACTGGCCCCCTGCTTCTACGAACATCGGGAAAAGAAAATGACAAACAGGTAAAGTCCAGGATTTCTTGCCACCCTTCGACTTCGCTCAGGACAGGCGTATCGTACTAAAAATTTCACCAGTTAACTTGAAGATTGTATTGCGCCAGGTCACAAAGCCCGCAAAGAGTTTTTGACAGACTTTACAGGTTAGACAGGATATAAACCGCTAATTAACGCGATTGGCCACGAAAAAAGCGGTAAGTTTGAGGGCATGAACCCACTTTATTTATTGCAAATAAAGGGTTTATGGCGTCATACCCAAACGGATATACCTTAGTAACTATTAGGTTCATCCGATCCCATGCCGGACACATCTTCTTCTGTGCCAAATATATCGAAATCCTCATCTGTTCCTTTGCTGGGGGCCTCTGATTCGGTGATACCTTCATCAGGCACACTATCTTCGGTGGTCACATCGTCAAGGGAAGTGATAGCTCGATCTTCTTTTTCAATCCGCTCGGCCAGTTGCAGATCCATCTCCGGCAGGGGCCGCACGGCAATGCCATCAAGGCTCGCATCGAAATTCTCTGATATTGTGGAACCGGATTCTTTTTTGCAGGAAACAAGCCCTGCTAAACAGCAACCTATTATAAAATAAAGACTTACAAGAAAAAATCTATTACGCATCGTTTCTTTTCCTTAATAATTTTTCAGGAGGGCGCTATTTTAATTGGTTTTTTTAAAATTAAACCAGGCAGGTTATAATTGTAGCAGATTCTGATGGGGATTTCACTAAAAATTTTTTACTCAACGCCGGCCAGGGGCTTGATACATTGAAATAGTTCATCCGACTTGTATTTTCTTTTCAGTTCAAAAGGCAGAAAACAGCCGTGATTATGATCGCAGGCCAGGATGATCAGCCGGCCATAGCTGCGAGAGTGGCCCTGTCCCTGGGGTTGATGGCCCACAATAAACATATTTGAATCCCACATCTCGGAGAGCCTGTCCAGGCATTCTTCATTATGAAGGCGATCCCAAATCAGGGCTCTTAAGGAATCGTTTGATCGCATGTCGTTCATGGTAAGCTCATCGTCAAAGATATTATTGTCGAACTTTTCCAGATTTTTCAGTGAGGGCAGGGAGTGTGACATCCAGATATGATTGTCAGTTACGGCGGCGATGGGCAGTGATAGTAAAAAGTCATTGAGTGCTTGAGAGACCAGCGGGGCATTGGAACCAAAGGAAGCTTCCAGCCCGGCGTTAAGAGCCCGGACCATGGGTTGTCCGCTTTTGATCACTTCATCGTTGGTTATCTGGGCCATAGCATGGTTGCCGAGGAGATAATGGACCTGGTCGGGAAAGTCGGCTTTGAGCAGGGCGGCCTGGGCCACGAGATTATAGGAGTGACATTGGCCGGTCTGGTCGGTTTTGGAGCAGTGAATGAGTTCATGGATAATCAGATGGCGGTTGGGATTGGCCATCAGGTTTGAGAATCGAACGAGCTTATAGAAGTTACGTTCATGGCCGTGCAGGTCCCCGGTCATAACGACTTCTCCGGGACCTTCCAGGCGTATGACATTTCCAGCGCGCCATCGATCCTGACGATTGGATTTGGCGCCCTGTTCAAAAGCAGCGATGATTTCTTTACTGGTCATGATCCCCCATTAGCGGTGGGCTTGCCTCCGGCAATCATATGGATCAGTAAATCCAGGCGTGATATCAGGGCCAGCATATCAGCCGGCCGGTCCTTGGGCTCTTTAGCAACACAATCCATGATAAGATTTGAAACACCCAGAGGTATTTTAGGTTTTAATTGGTGGGGAGTGGGCGGTGGTCCCACAGTACTGGCCTCGGCCAGTTCGACCCGATCCGTTTTTTTAGGTATTAACGTAGGAACATGTCTGCCGGTAAAAGCCCAGTACAGGGTGGCACCCAGATTGAATACATCTGTTTGTTTGCTCAGCGGTTTACGCTTAACCTGTTCCGGGGCGATATAGTCCGGGGTACCCTGGATACGCGGCTTGATCGTGCCGATAAAACAGCTTTGTCCCAGGTCGATAATACGGATACTGCCGTCCTCGGCGATGATAATATTGTTTGGTTTCATGTCACAATGGAGCAAGCCACTGTTGTGCATGCCATTAATGCCGTCGGCCACCATTCTAAAGATCAGGAGCAGATCCAGCACGGACCGACTGGGGCTTTGTTCCAGACTTATGCCCGGGCAAAATTCCATCAACATATATACTTCGCGGGTTTGCAGGCGTTTTTTAATGCGTCGTATCTCGATGACATTTCGTACATAGGGATGATTAACCATTTTAGCCATTCGGAATTCGTTTTCGACCTGGACGATCATGCGTTTATCCTGGCCATTCTGTCGAATGACATGTTTGAGGGCGAAACCCTGGTCGGTCCCTTCTTTTTTGACATAGTAGATGACACTACCTGCACCGACTCCTAACCGACGAATAACTTCGTACCCCTCAAAGACCGGAGTTTCGGCTTCAGACAATGACAGTCGATGCGTTTTTAATCGAGTCAATTCCGGCACTGTTTAATCAACTCCTATCAAGGTTGGCCATATACTATATAATAGTAGTATAATAGTACCCACTAAAATTATATGTCATTATTAGCGCAATAATTATATCGGTAATTGGTACGACCAAATATATATTGAGCCGTTCAATTACCCTGTTTTCTTACTGCCGGGACATTATGGAAAGCGGCTTTAGCGGTTATTACGTTTAGGCGGGTGAGATAAATAGGGGGTAAAATAAATATAAGTATATAAAATATAATAGCTTAAAGAATGTCTACTCACTCACCAGAACAACCAGCCCTGCGGGCGTCATTTGCTGCCGGCTTTTGCTTTGTTTTTATCCTAATTTATATAGTTAAGTAGTATTATATTATAATGTATTTCAAAATTTTATTGTATTTTTTTTATTTTTTCAAGCAGAAATATGTCAAAGTGCAGATATAAACGCAAAAAAAACGCTTGGGTGAAAGAATTTAGAAGCATTGATTCCGGGTTAAATCAACGGTGTTAAGTGAAAATATCTACTTTTGGAGTGGGCATTAAAAGGATTGTTTCATTGTAAATGTTTATAAAAAAAAGGTTTATGGGTATATATGGAATTGTATATACAGAGAGGATTATTTCCAGACGACGGGTGAACTGATCTGGCAGTATTTTTTCAGGCTGGAGACAAGCTTTTCAATCTGTCGGGATTGTTGTGGTGTAATCAGGTCATCATCTGGTTCAACAATCAGGCAAATTCTGATGATTCGGGGGAAATTAGAAGAATTTTTCAGATTGATACATTCCAGTTGTCTGGCCCAACGGTAGGTGGCAAAAATCTGGCCATCCATACCCGTGGCGTGATTACTGATGATGAAATGATAGGCCATAGTCAGCGAGCCGGTGGGTCCGTTACCGGCTGATAAGCGACCCTGATTGGATTCATAGGAGACTTCAATCTGCTGCCAGTGTCCCAGTTCAATCCCGGCTTGGGTACCTAAGACGGAATGAACGGATTTCAAGGGAGTCTGGCTGGACAAACTGAAGGCCATGGGTTTAATGGGTTTTCCCTCGAAAGCTAATAGAATTAAGGCCCCGGTCGTCATGGCAGCCATGAGTAAGAAAACGACTTTTATTAATCTTCCTTGATTAACCATATCTTAATGCTTCCCTGCAGATAACTGCCCATGGTATAAGGCAGGCCCGCATAAGCTGGATACCTATCTTGATAATTTGGGTAATCTGAATTATAGTTTTATATCGGTCTGGGGGCAAGTTTCTCTTGATTTTTTATCATAAGTTTTTATGTTGAATAAAGTAATGATAAATTATGTTTCGGACAAGTCAAATACATTTTGTGTAAAGAAATATGAAACAATACTAAATATAGTGGTTAATGCCTTTCATTTTGTATTTTAATTTGATGGTTTATTATTTAAGCCTATTTCATGCTGGTTTTTTAGAAAATTGAACATAGATAGCCGGCAGGGACCAGGATGAGTTGAGAAGACTAATAGTAACATTAATGTTGTTATCAACAGTGCCATTGTTCGCGAATGAATCCAGACCCCGGCTGATTGTCACTACGGACGGTGAGATTGATGATAAAAGTTCTTTTGTACGATTTCTGCTTTATACCTGTGATTATAACAAAACCAATCATGCGCAGGAGGTTATATTGCGGACGGACGATAATCTGCTGGTTCTGCCCGGCATGGATTAGCAAGAGTTTCATCCTTTGACAGAACAGTTCTTTTATTTCTTATCCCTGGGTCGGGGTTTAAATTGTGTACATAGAGGTTGCGGTTCGAAATTGATTGCGATACACTATTTTATTATATTCAGGCCAGGTGTTGATGTGAGGCGTGAGATTATAAATACTTTATTATTAAAGGGATACAGGGCAGTAACGCGTATGCAGGATATTTTAAATAAGCAGGCGCCGCTATGGCAGTGTATCCGTATATGCTGTTACGCGGCAAGGAGTAGAAGTATGAAAATGACAGGAACAATTATTGTGTTGATGTGGGTGCTGAGTGGCTGTTCGGTAATGACTAAAGATATGGATGGACCATCCCCTGTCCTATGGAAGATAACAAGGAGATAATGGTATGAAGCGATTGGCACTGATAATTACTCTGGGTATGCTGGGGCTGTTGTTTTCTGGCTGTGCGCCGAAATGTTGCGAGGGCCCGGTTCTTTTTTTGCCGGATGATGCGAATATACATTATACAGGGCGGATTGGGTTTGCTGATCCCCTCAAACCCAGGCTTGGCGGTGCGGGTTCTTACCTGGAGGTGAAATTCCGGGGCAGTACGTGTGATATTCTACTGGAAGATGAGCATTTGTATGGTACGAATCATAATTATATTGCTACGGTGATTGACGGGAACTACCTGGGTCGGACCAAAGTGAGTATCGATCAGAAGCAATACGGGTTGGCGGAGAATCTGGCGGATACGGAGCATACATTGCTGGTATGTAAGGCCACAGAGGCGCAAAACGGAACTATTGATTTTGCCGGGTTGTGGTGCGATGAGTTGGCGCCGTTTAAAAAGACTCAGACGCGGAAGATTGAGTTTATCGGGGATTCGATAACGTGCGGGACGGGTTTGGATGCGACGGGGTTGCCGTATGGATCGGGCGAGTGGTATGATCAGCATAATGCATATCTGGCGTACGGGCCGCTGGTGGCGCGGGCGTTGAATGCGGACTGGCTTTTGTCGAGCGTGTCGGGGATCGGGATAGCGCGGAACTGGAACAGTGACGGGCCGGTCATGGCGAAGGTGTATGACAAATTATATCTGAATACGACGTCGTCCCGGCCGTGGGAGGCGGAGATTTTTGTGCCGGATTTGATATCTATCTGTCTGGGGACCAATGATTTTTCCGATGGGGACGGCACGTACGAGCGACAGCCTTTGAACGAGGCTGAATTTATAAAGAATTATATTCAGTTTATCCGGCATATGCGCGGGCGCTACCCTAATGTCCCTATATGTCTGCTGACCAGTCCGATGCTCTCGGGTGAGAAGGATGCCAGGTTGAAGGAGTATTTAACGGAGATTATCGAACACCTGCGTCGGGTAGATAAAGAAGACAAGATTCATATGTTTGCTTTTTCGCGGGTGTACAACCACGGTGGGTCCGGTCATCCCAACGAAGAAGAACATGCGCAAATGGCGCAGGAACTGCTGCCGTTTTATAAGGGAGTGATGGGATTGGAGTAGGCACACAGGCACACAGGCACAGAGTTTTATAAGAGAAGAGAATCTTAACATAAGAATATTAATTAACTGGAAGCATAGGGTTTTAGAGGAAATTTATTAATGGAACACTTAACCAGGAAGAAAACTTACTATCCTAAGAAATCACGTCTACTATTATTGTTAGCGGTTTGCCTTTTATTTACTATAGGTGGGATTTGGATGATTAAAGACGAGCCTTTCGGAGGTTATCTGTGTGCTATTTTTTTTGGTACTGGTTGTGCCGCTTCCATCATACAGTTATTACCCGGAAGTGCCTATCTGAAAATCAAAGATGAGGGCATCGAATTCTGCTCATTATTCCGTAAAACCACGATTTTATGGGATGACATTTCTGAATTCTGCGTTTACAGCGTATCGCATAGAGGAATGACTGTAAATAAGATGGTGGGAATTAATTTTGTTCCTGAGTATGATCGTTCAAAATTAAGCAGGAAATTATCAACTGCCTTGGCCGGGTGTGAAGGCGGGTTGCCAGACACCTACGGCTTCAAGGCTGAGGAACTTGCTTCTTTGCTTAATGAGTATTTACTTGAATATAGGCAGCAGTCCATGGGTCAGCCCCTTGAAGAGATGGATTAAAGCGTCTGCGATTTCGTCAGGATAAATATAAAGCTATTTTTTGAGGTGATATTATGAAGATATACCTGTTTCTATGTGTGATGGCGTTGGTATGTGTTGGCTGTTCATCGGTGGAGCCGAAGGCGCCGGTTAAGATAATTTTTGATACGGATATCGGCGGGGATGCGGACGATCTGGGCGCGCTGGTGATGCTGCATAATTTTGTGGATAAAGGGGAGTGTAAATTACTGGCGGTGATGAGTTGGGCCCATGATGAGTATGCGGTGGCGGCGATTGACGCAATCAACCGGTATTATCATCATCCGGATATTCCGATTGGCGGGCGCAAGGATAATATTTTTAATGAGGAGCGGTTATACAACAAGCCCATAGCCGACCATTTTGAGCATAAGCTGACCTACAAGGATGTGCCGGATACCACCACGTTATACCGGAAGATTTTGTCGCAGCAGGCCGATGGGTCTGTGGTGCTGGTGACGGTGGGGCCATTGTTGAATATCCAGCGGCTGATCCAGTCGCAACCGGATTCGGTATCGGATTTGACCGGCGGGGAGTTGATATCGCGCAAGGTCAGAAATGTGGTTATGATGGGTGGTCATTTCCCCGGCGGTAAGGGAGAATGGAATTTCAGCGGGCAGATGCCGGGTGTGACTAAGTTTGTCCTGGAGCATCTGGAGGCGCCGGTGGTGTTCAGCGGATTTGAGATCGGCCGGGCCATCCGCACGGGTGAGGTGTTTAATGATATTGACAAGAACACCCCTCTTTACGTGGGATATCTGCATTTTTGTCAGCATGCCAGTTGGATGCCGCCTTATGAGGGGCGGCTGGTGGATAATTCAACGTTTGACCAGACCGCGGTTTTGTATGCGGTGCGCGGGGGTGTGGGCAGATATTGGGATAAGATAGAAGGCGGCTACTGCCAGGTGGATGATAACGGTGATAATCGATGGGTGGAGGGAGCAGTCACCAACCATGCCTATCTTAAACTTATTGAGGAGCCGGAAGTGATGGCGCAGTTGATTGAGTCCATTATGCTTAACAAGTTTTAGTTTTTACCGCAGGACACAGAGGTCTCAGAAGCGGCCGGAGCCGCTGCTGAATTATTTGAGATTTTTTTTAAAGAAAACTAAATTATGAAAAATGGATGTATGACCAGCAGGGAGCGGATTGAACGGATGTTTGCCCATGAGGAGGCGGACCGGATTCCGATCTGGGACGAGCCGTGGCCGGCGACTTTGGGGCGGTGGTACAGGGAGGGGATGCCGTTCAATATGAGTTATGTGGATTATTTTGATCTGGATTTTATTGGCCGGATAACGGTGGATAACAGTCCGCGGTTTCTGGAGGTGGTGATCGAAGACAATCCGGATTACACGGTTTATACCACGAAGTGGGGTGTGACGATGAAGGTATTAAAACACGCGACGAGCACCCCGGATTACGTGGATTTTACCATAACGGACAAGGATCAGTGGCAGAAGGTGAAAAAGCGGATGGTCCCATCCGAAGACCGGATCGACTGGGATTATCTGCGCAGGCATTATCCGATATGGCGGGAGCGAGGGTGCTGGATTGACGCGTTGTTATGGTTTGGCTTTGATGTAACGCATTCCTGGGCGGTGGGTACGGAGCGGCTTTTAATGGCGCTGATTACCGAGCCCCAGTGGTGTATCGATATGTTTAATCATTTTCTGGATGTGAATTTAGCGCTAATAGAGCAAGTGTGGGAGGCTGGTTATACCTTTGACAGTGTTTTCTGGTATGATGATATGGGGTATAAGAAGAACCAGTTTTTTTCTTTGAAGACGTACCGGCAGTTATTGCAGCCGGTTCATCAGCGGGCCATTGACTGGGCGCATGCCAAGGGGATTAAGGCGCATTTACATTCGTGCGGGGATATCAGCCCGTTTATTCCGGAGCTGGTGGGGATGGGGCTGGACGGACTGAACCCGCTGGAGGTGAAAGCCGGTATGGATCCGCTGGCTCTGAAGAAAAAATATGGCGATCAGTTAGTCCTGCATGGCGGGATCAATTCAGTAAACTGGGATAATCCAGAGGTGCTCCGGGCCGAGATAGAATCCAAGGTGCCCTTATTGAAGGAGTCGGGCGGTTATATGTTTTCGTCGGATCATTCGATTCCGGATTCGGTCAGCCTGGCGACGTTTCGAGATATTATTGAACTGGTGAAGAAGGCGGGTTCCTATGAATGAGGTTAGGAGAATTACTATTTGGGCAGGTGGAAGGTTGAGGTTTTATAAGGTTAAGAGTTATTTTACCCATCGCTTGTCGCTGCGCGACAAACGCTGCCACCCAAGAAGGGCTTACGCTGCTCGGCTCAGCACTGTCGCCCCCTGGTCAAGCCTGGGGCTGGCTCTTTCAGGGCTAATCATGTTTATGGGCGGATGTTGGGATAGTGGTACGGCGATTGATCGTTACGGGTGGGTTCATCGTCATATCCCGCGTGTGGAGAAGGCGGAGGGGCTCTCGCCGTTTACGGTAGGCAATGGTGAATTTGCCTTTACCGTGGATGTTACGGGATTGCAGACGTTTGATCAATATTATGAGAGCGGCATTCCGTTGGGTACGCACGCGCAGTGGGGCTGGCATACTATCCCGTCAGAGCATAACTATAGCCTGGATGATACGTTTGATTATTATGATACGTACGGGCGCCAGGTATCATATGCCGGCCGGCAGCACAGCGACGCGGGCCAGTGGCTGCGCGCCAATCCGCACCGTCTGCATCTGGGCAAAATCGGGTTAGATATCACCAAAGAGGATGGAGGCAAAATGCAACTGTCTGATATAACCGATATCCGGCAGAGCGCGGACATCTGGGAAGGAATCATAAAGAGTTCGTTTACCATTGAAGATATGGCGATGCAGGTGGAGACGGGTTGTCATCCGCAATTCGATCAGGTGGGGGTACGGATGAAGTCGGAACTGTTAGCCGGAGGCCGCCTTGGTATTACGTTTGATTTTCCCTACGGCTCGTTATCCTGGGGTAAACAATCCACGGACTGGGACAGTCCTGACAAACATACCTCAAGAATTCATTCGACCGGGGAGAGTTGGGTGGTGATCGAACGGAAGCTGGATGCGGACACCTATTTTGTGGAGATTAACTGGCAGGGCGCCGCTGAATTTAAGCGCAGGGGTGACCATGCGTTTGTGCTGGCAGTGCAGGGCGGCAGGGAATTTAAATTTACGTGTCGGTTTTTGCCCGAGTCAGATAGTCGGCGAACGCCGGACGCGGAAGAGACGTTCGCGGCGTCAAAGTCGCACTGGCAGGAGTTCTGGACAACCGGCGGCGCGGTGGATTTATCCGGCAGCAGAGATCACAGATGGGGGGAACTGGAACGGCGGATTGTGTTGTCGCGATATTTAACGGCGGTGCAGTGCGCGGGGTCCATGCCGCCGGCGGAGACAGGGCTGACGTGTAACAGCTGGTACGGCAAGTTTCACCTGGAGATGCACTGGTGGCATGGGGTGCATTTTGTATTGTGGGGCCAAAAGGAGTTATTTGAAAAGAGCCTGTCATGGTATGAAAGGATTTTGCCTATGGCGCGGGCGAAGGCCAAGCGCCAGGGATATGCGGGGTGTCGGTGGCCCAAGATGGTGGGATATGATGGGCGGGAGAGTCCTTCGACTGTAGGTGTGTTCCTGATCTGGCAGCAGCCTCATCCGATTTATTATGCGGAAGTGCTTTATCGCGCGTGCCCGGAGCAGAGCGTTTTGGACCGTTATCAAGAAATCGTTTTTGCCACGGCGGAGTTTATGGCGTCTTATGCCCACTGGGATGAGGCGAGCGGGCGCTATGTGCTGGGTCCGCCTTTGATACCGGCACAGGAAATCTATAAACCGGCGGAAACCATGAATCCCGGATTTGAATTGTCGTATTGGGCGTTTGGATTAAAAACCGCGCAAATCTGGCGGGAGCGCCTGGGCCTGGCGCGCGTGGAAAAATGGGACCACGTTATTGAACACCTTTCGGAATTGCCGGCTCATAACGGATTGTATCAGAATACGGAAACGGCACTGGATACGTTTGAGAGAGAATCAAATCGCAGGGATCATCCCACCCTGTTAGCTTCCTGCGGCATGCTGCCCGGCGAAGGTGTTGATACGGACAGGATGCGTGATACCCTGGCAAAGGTGATGCAGACCTGGGACTGGCAGCATACCTGGGGCTGGGATTATCCGCTGGTGGCCATGACCGCGGCGCGCGTGGGCCGGGGCGACCTGGCTATCGACGCGCTGCTGATGGATGTTCCCAAAAACACCTACCTGAATAACGGGCATAATTATCAGGATGAGAGGCTAACACTTTACCTGCCGGGCAACGGCGGGCTGTTAACGGCCGTGGCCATGATGGCGGCCGGATGGGACGGATGCGTGGGTATCCATGCGCCCGGGTTCCCGCAGAATGGTAACTGGGAGGTTAAATGGGAAGGATTGAGTCGATTACCATAAAGGAGTAAAGATGTATTTAAACGATTTAACTTGGGAGGAGGTCAGGGATTATTTGACGGGGAAGGATGGTTTGATTATTCCGATGGGGATATGTGAGCAGCATTCTCGGCATCTGCCATTGGCTACGGATACGCTGATGGCGGAATATATGGCCGGGTATGTGGCGGGGGCGACGGGAGTATTGGTGGCGCCAACGTTCCATTATGGCGTGGGCACGCCGTGCGACCGGTTTTTTGCCGGCACCACCAGTATCAGCTATGACGATTTGCGCAATACGGTGTCTTCGTTAATCAGCGTATGGGCGGGGCAGGGATTCAAGAAGTTTTTGCTGATGTCGGCGCACGGCGACCCTATCCATTTGCAGGCGTTGCGAGATATCGAGCATGAGGGAGTTTATGTTTTAGAGCTTTTCGCGCTGGATGTGAAGGATATCCTGGAAAAGCAGACGCATGTCAAGCATGCCGATGAGGGTGAGACATCGGTAATGATGTATCTGTTTCCGGAGCGGGTGCGCACCAACCGGATTGAGGATTTTGAGACGCCGGAGGAGGTGTTTAAAGAAAGCCTGTTTCATGAAAATACGGATCCTATCACAGGCTCGCCGGGGTGTGAAGGATATCCTTCCTATGCCACTAAGGAGAAGGGCCGGCGGATTGTGGAGTTGATGAAGGAGAATGCGTTGGAGTGGGTGCGTGGATGTCTGGCGGAGTAGCGGATTTTTTTAATAGCCACAAAAAAGCTCAAAAAGCGCAAAAATTTAGATTGAGGGGATAGCATGACAAAGTTCTTTGAAATCGTTGAGACAATTATTAATGATGAACTATTTATAGGTGAATCAGAGAATGATTTAAATGAAGAAATGAAAAATAACATGTGGCATATACAAATTACCACTGAGCAACAAAAATTGATATCAGAAGATATCCTTTTAGAATCTATTGAGAATATAATTGAAAATCGTAAAAACCAGATAATATTCTCAAACAAGAATCATGGGATGTTATTTTATTTGTGGTTTGATGAGCAGGCATGTCAGCTAAGATTTAATTTAATATCCGATTTTCATAATGTTTTACCTTTTAAATGTAATTATAAAATAATAAATAATCCCTTACCAGTTTTGAAGTCTTTCTTGTACGCACCCTATCACAATGGAATACCGATTAATATTGAAAAAGACGACATCAAAGAACAAAATAAGACAGATAAAAACTTAGAAATCAATATATTTTGTAAACATTTACCTTGATGGGAGGAAGGGGATAATAGGGGGGATAATAGGGTCAGGTCTTCAACTATCAATAATCAGCTTCTGGGTATTAATAATTGATCATCATGAAGACGCGATATTTTTATATTATTCTCTGTGTTTCTCGGTGGGCCCTGTGGTTAATAATAATTTTTTGAACCACCGAGGACACTGAGGGCACAGAGTTTTTTGACAGGATTGACAGGGGGGCGATTTTAAGGTAGGATGTCGGGTGTATGGAATGTATGAGTTTTATGAGGAAGCCTCTTATTTTAGATGGTTCCGTCCAAAGTGGATATTGGTAATTAAAATCGCTGTTTTTAATCCAGAAACAACCGTTCGCCATACTTTTGACGCCGGCGTCATTTGAGCCTCTTTGAAATCCCTCTTAGTTTTGGAGTATTCAGAATGAAGTTGTCAGTCGCTTTGACCGGGGTGTCGGCTGTGCTGCTGGTGGTATTTTTTACCGGGACGGCTGGGGCGCAGAAGACGCAGGTGCAGTATCTTTCGGGGATGGATAACGAGAATACGGTGGATTGGGAGTTTAAGGTTAGTGGCGGACGGCGGAGCGGGCGGTGGGGTATGATTCCAGTCCCTTCCAACTGGGAGATGCAGGGTTTTGGTACGTATCGTTATTGGAATGACTGGTCGGGTGATCCGGCGCCGGATCGGGTGGGGTATTACCGGTATGGATTTACAGTGCCGGAGGACTGGCGGGGCAGGAAGGTGGATATTGTTTTTGGCGGGGTGATGACGGATACGGAAGTTATAATCAACGGCCGGTCGGTCGGGCCGGTGCATCAGGGTGGATTTTACGAATTTCGTTACGATGTCACGGGTCTGTTAAACTATGAAAAGGAGAATCTGCTGGAGGTTACGGTAAAAAGGTATTCTGATAATGAGTCGGTCAATCTGGCGGAGCGGCGTGCGGACTTCTGGCTTTTCAGCGGCATCTATCGGCCGGTCTGGCTGGAGGCGTTTCCTGCCGAGCATATCATCCGTATGGCCCTTGACGGCCGGCATACGGGTGAGTTTTCCCTGGATGTTTTTTTAGAGGGCGTTTCTACGGCGGATCGGGTCACGGCCCGGATTTATCAGCTTGACGGTACGCCGGCAGGGCCGGAGTTTTGGGCGGCTGTTACAGGGGGCCGGGAGAAAGTAACGCTGCGCACGAAAGTGGAAGGTGTGAAGCCGTGGTCTCCGGAGTGGCCGAACCTGTACCGGGTAGAAGTTAAACTCAAAGAAAAAGATATAACACGGCATGAGGTCACAGAACAGTTTGGTTTTCGTACGATTGAAGTCCGCGTCCGTGACGGTCTTTATATCAATGGAGTGAAGGTTCGTCTTAAAGGTGTGAACCGGCATTCGTGCTGGCCGACGTCGGGTCGCACGACCAGTCGGGTGATCAGTAAACTGGATGTGAATCTCATGAAGGATATGAATATGAACGCGGTGCGCATGTCGCACTATCCGCCGGACGAGCATTTTCTGGACGTGGCGGATGAGCTGGGTCTTTTTGTTATCGACGAACTGACGGGCTGGCAGGACGCGTACGATACCGAGGTCGGCTCCAGACTGGTGCGCGAGATGGTACTCCGTGATGTGAACCATCCCAGTGTGATTTTGTGGGCTAACGGGAATGAGGGCGGCTTTAATTATGATCTGGTGGATGATTATTCCCAATGGGATCCACAGCAGCGGACGGTGATCCACCCGTGGCTTAACTTTAACGGGATTAATACCGCTCATTATGAGGTGTATGACTGCTGTTCGGGATCGTTTTTTCATGGTGATGACCTGTTTATGCCGACCGAGTTTCTGCACGGTCTTTACGACGGCGGGCACGGCGCTGGGCTGGACGACTGGTGGAATCTGATGCTGGGAAATCCCCTGGCCGTCGGCGGGTTCCTTTGGGTGTTTGCGGATGAGGGGATTGTGCGTATGGATCAGGGCGGGCGGATCGATGTAGCCGGGAACAGTGCGCCGGACGGCATCCTGGGGCCGTATCGCCAAAAGGAAGGGAGTTTCTATACGATCAGGGAAGTGTGGTCGCCGGTGTATTTTGAATGGAGTGAGCAGGACAATCTTGCGCCGACATTTACCGGCGCGCTGCGGGTTCATAACCGATATGATTTCACTAATTTAAATCAGGTACGGTTTACCTGGAAGTTGGTTGATTTTCCGTTGCCCGGAGCCGATGCAAATGGGCATAGTACGGCCGCGCAAGGTGACGTTGTTTCTCCGGCGGTGGCGCCTCGTGAGAGTGGAACTCTTTCTATCGACCTGCCGGGCGACTGGCGTGAGCACGATGCGTTTTATCTGACGGCCACCGATCCCCACGGCCGGGAGGTTTACACCTGGACCTGGATGATTCCTGAGCCGGACGAGATGGCCGGTCGGCTGGTGCAAAAAGGTGCCGGGCAGGTGAAGGGAAACGAGCAGGATGGAATTATCACCATGGAGGCAAATGAAACGGAAGTGGGGATTGACGCCGCAACGGGTCGGCTGTGCAGCGTACGTTATAAGGGTACGACGATTTCGCTGACGAACGGGCCGCGCCTGGTCCGGGGTGAGGCAGTGGTTAAGGAGATAAACCATAAGGCAGATGGAAATGATTATGTGGTGGAGGCGAATTTCGATAAGAACCTCAGAAAGATCCATTGGCGCATGTTTGCGAATGGTTGGTTACGGTTAAATTATGCGTATCAATTCCCGGGTCAGACGGAGCTTGATTACCTGGGAGTGACCTTTGATTATCCGGAAGAGGCGGTAACCGGCCTGCGCTGGCTGGGTAAAGGGCCTTACCGGGTATGGAAGAACCGGATGAAAGGAGCTGAGTTTGATGTCTGGCATAAGGATTATAATGATGCTATTACCGGCGTCGTTTGGGAGTATCCCGAGTTTAAAGGTTTTCACGCCGATATGTACTGGGCTGTTCTGGAGACGAAAGAGTCGCCCATCACCATGGTGTTTGCCGGCGATGACCTGTTTTTGCGAGTGTTTACACCGAGCGAGCCGGCAGGTGATGCTTTTGATCCGCGAACCACGCATGTTGATTTTCCGGCCGGGGATATCTCTTTGCTGGACGGCATTGCCCCGATAGGGACGAAGTTTCATCCGGCATCGGCACACGGTCCGGCAGGACAGGTGCATCAGGCGCCCCGACTGGGGGGATGGTATGAAGCGACGGTGTTATTTTATTTTGGCAGCGCTCTGCCGGATGGGGTAGAATAGGAAACAGATGATTTTGGAAATAAATTTGTATGATTGCTTTAATGTTACTAATTGATTTTAAAAGCCTGAGTGCCGGTGAATCAGCATGCTTAACTCCTGTCTTCACAGGGGTGACAATATTGCGCGTAAGCATGCCACCCTGGATTTGATTATTTATTAAGGAAGGAGCTTAGGACCATGACAGACAGGAAGATGTATTTTTGGATAATGGCGGGAATTATGTTTGCAGGTGCTTTGTCGGTTTGGGCTGCTGAGAGTGCCGTTGAGCCGGAGGCGCCCAAAACTGCGCCGGAGGCAGTTAAGGTGTTGGCTCCCATTGCTGCGCTGCAGCCGGCCCGGCCGGTGACACCTGATGCTTCGAAGGAGGCGGTGGAGTTATTGGAGTATCTTTACAGTATATCAGGCAATCATACGCTGGCGGGCCAGCATTGTGCGCCGCTGCCGGGCACGTCGATCCTTTCGGTGCTGCATCGTTATACGAAGCATTATCCGGCGCTATATGGTCAGGATTTCGGATTCAGTTATCCGGGGTACTGGGACGGGATTAACTATCGCCAGCGTATGATAGACGAAGCGATTGTGCGTCATGAGGAGGGATTTATCCTTACTTTTATGTGGCATGCGGTGCCTCCGACCCAGGATGAGCCGGTGGAGTTTCGGGAATCGATACAGAGTCATCTGACCGACCAGGAATGGCAGGACCTGATCACGCCGGGCACGGCGATCCATGAGCGGTGGAAGTCTCAGGTCGATGTGATTGCCTGGTTTCTCAAGCAGCTTCGGGACGCGGGCGT
Organism: Sedimentisphaerales bacterium; assembly: GCA_016930295.1. Lineage (GTDB taxonomy): Bacteria > Planctomycetota > Phycisphaerae > Sedimentisphaerales > SM23-30 > JAFGHE01. The sequence goes on along the minus strand of JAFGHE010000092.1, from coordinate 914 downwards.
GCCGGTGTTGTGGCGCCCGTATCATGAAATGAACGGCGCCTGGTTCTGGTGGGGTAAACGGCCCGGCGAGGACGGATATAAAAAGTTGTGGCGCATGATGTATGATCGGCTGGTGAATTTTCACGGGCTCAATAACCTGATCTGGGTTTACAATACCAATGAATTTAAGGAAAAAGTCGATCCTCACGAAATGTACTTTCCGGGTCACGATGTGGTGGATATTATCGCTACGGATGTGTATTCCCAAGAGTATAATCAGGAAAACTACGATCAGCTTCTGGCCCTGGCCGGGGATAAACCGATTGCCCTGGGTGAAGTGGGACGGCTGCCCTCGGTGGAGAAGTTGAAGGAGCAGCCGCGCTGGGTCTGGTTTATGAACTGGGGCGACCCGGCGGCCAGTATGTGGCGCAGCCGTGATACGTTCATGAGCTGTTACGAAAGCGAACAGGTTTTGACCCTCAAAGATTTACCCTGGGTGACGGTCAAAGAACCAAAAATACATTATCCCATTATAAAATAGTGTGTACCGTTTCTTTTATCCGGAAAAGTATTCGAGATATCCGGATAAAGGTTACCATGAACAGGAGAACCCTATTGCCTGAAAGAATCCAGAGTTTTCTGCCAAGTGGATATAGCGTTTATGAGAGTTCGATTCAGACAATGGATGATTCTGTGTTTGCGCTGGTGCGGGGCAGGCAAGGGGAGAAATTTCTTTTTGTAAACGGCCCGGCAGGTAAGATGTTTCAGGATGGCAGGGACGTTGCCGGGATTAGTCTTTATGCCCTGACCTGGGCCAATGCCAAGGCGTTACGAAATGTGTTCACGTGGCTTAAACCCACGTATGCCGGATTAAAGGCTTCCTTTGGCGCCGGGGACCGGGTCGGGCTGGCTACGCCGGGCCATGTCCGGGCAAT
>JAFGHE010000091.1 GCA_016930295.1 Sedimentisphaerales bacterium | reverse complement strand
GAGGGGGCTAGACCTTAGAAACTTTTGTCATTTTATCACAAGGCCGGCCAGGCCGTCAAGGAAGCAATTATCCTTGGCAGGTATTCAGAAAGCATCTGTTTCAAACTCTGGATACTTTTTGCACCAGAAATTTGTAAGGGAGGAGTATCATATCCATCAAGCCCTATCCCCCCTGGGGGGACGGGAGAGTGCCGCGCCGGCGTCATTCTGGCGTCACTTTTATTTGAGCTGTCTTTGTTTTGCCAGTTGTATGGGTGTTGTCTCTGTGTCGTAAACCCGTTTTTGACGCCTAAAAACGCATATAAATCAGCCCAGACAAGCACTTAAGGCCAGAACAAGTAATTTCCAAGCTGGACGTCGGCGGTTCGAATTTTCTCGCCCGCTTCTTCTTATCTCTTGTTATCATTGAATTTGTAAATCAGCCGGTTTTGCACGTTATTTTCAGCACTTTGTTTTGTAGTTGCTTCTTTCGATATTTTTGCAACATTATCATGACGCCAGCGTCAAAGGTATTGCGAACGTTTGTTTCTGGATTAAAAACAATGGTTTTAATTGCCAATATCCATTTTTGACGGTGGCATCTATCATAAAGCGGCTCAGGTTCCGGATGATGGTAGAATTTCATTTTGCTATTAAGGGATTGCATATGCTATACTGACGCCGGCGTCAAAAGTATGTGGCAGCTTTGATACTGACTTATAAAGCCTGTCCCGGCGTTTCGCCGGGATTGACTTTTGATGGCGGTATTTATACTTATATAATAAATCGTTTTTATACACAGTAAAATCATGGTTACCTTAGCTTTACAATCTTTAACCAAATGGTATGGTCGGTCGCGCGGTATAGAGGATCTGACCTTTAGCATAGAGCCGGGGGAAATTTTCGGTTATCTGGGCCCTAATGGTTCCGGCAAGACTACCACCATCCGATGCCTGATGGGGCTGCTCAAGCCCAGCAGGGGCGCCTGTTCCGTGTTGGGAGAAAAAGTACATTTTGGCCGGGCTACACAGCATGAACGTATCGGCTATCTGCCCGGCGATTTTCAGATATGGCCGGACCTGACCGGCCGACAGGCACTTCGAATGCTGGGGCAACTGGGCAACCATAGTCACATTGAAAAACGCAGGGCAGAACTGGCTGAGCGTCTCGATCTGCAGTTGGATCGACCGGCCGGCGAGCTCTCCAAAGGAAACCGCCAGAAAATCGGTATCATCTATGCCTTCCAGCACCAGCCGGATCTACTGATCCTGGATGAACCGGCCATAGGCCTGGATCCCCTTGTCCGTCAGATCGTATTAGACCTGATTGCAGAGGCGGCTCATCAGGGAGCAACCGTATTACTGTCCAGCCACAATCTAAGTGATGTCGCTTCGGTCTGTAACCGGGCCGCAATTCTGCGTGAAGGACATCTGGTGGAACTGGCGCCCATCTCAGATATCGTGCACCAGGGCGAAACTCATCTGAAGGTCTGGTTTCTGAACTCTGTATCCATTACCGCCGAGTCTCTGGCACAATTGGACCGCGTGCGTATCATTGAAACAAATGATCGTTTACTACATCTGGCCTTTCACGGGCCCGCTGATCGGATATTAAAATGGCTGGCAAAATTTCCGGTGGATAGAATTTCCACGCCCCAAAACTCCCTGGAAGACGCCTTCATGCAATATTATCGACGCGCTGACCGCAGCCCTACAGGAGAGAAACCATGACAAGGTCGTCACACTGTCAATTTCCCCTGACACTGCTGCGTTTTTGGTGCAGGCGCACGGCCCTGATGTTGTTCCTCATCGGATTGATCATCTTTCTTTTTCAACTGGCAGTCTGCGGTATCGTCCATGATAATGAAAAGGTCAGGGTCTTCCTGAATATGATCAATACGCTTCCTTCCTTTATCAAGGCCGCCCTCGGCGGGGAAGCCCTGCAGGTCGGCAATATCACCGGCCTGATCACCATTGGCTATCAACACCCCATGATCCTGACGCTCTATATGATTTATGCCGTAGCCGTACCCAGCGGTTTGCTGGTGGGCGAAAAACAGCGGGGTACCATGGAGCTGATCCTGTGCCGTCAGGTCACTAAAACGCAGGTCTATATCTGTGTCGCCCTGCTGACACTGGCAGGGATGTTTCTCCTGACCATAGTCATGTTCCTGGGAACCGTGGCCTCTACCCACATCTACGAATTTGACGATGAAATTCCACTATACAGCTTATTCCGATTAGCCATCAACGCCGGCATGCTCGCCAGTACCGTCGGAGCAATCGCGCTACTGAGCTCATCTATCTTTCGACGGCGGGTACAGGCAATAAACATCACCATTATTTTCCTGGTCATCCAATATTTCATCTACATTATCTCAGAATGGTGGCCGCCCATGAACTGGCTCTATCCTGCCTCCCTTTTCTATTATATCGGCAAAGCCGACATCTTTATAAGAAACCAGTGGCCCCTTGGCCACTTGTGTGTACTCGGATCAGTATTGATAACCGCCACCCTGGCCGGCCATATCATCTGGAGCCGACGGGATTTGATATAAGTCTGCGATTATACGATAGTTGTGATTTCTTCCGCCTGATAGTCCGATGCTGGAAATAGCGTTGTGAACAAATACGACAGGTGGATATCAGATCTATATGTAGATGCGCCCGTCAAAAGTGGATATTGGCAATTAAAATCGTTGTTTTAATACAGAAACAAACGTTCGAAATACTTTTGACGCTGGCGTCTATGTAATCCCTCAGGAACTCGCCGGCCCTCTACCGGAGTTAGGGTTTTAAAATGGCATTATCGGGTAAAAAGATGGAAAAGATGAGGGACGGCGACTATAATAATACTACATGGCAATAAGGATTGGCTTGCAGGGAAGCTGGTGTTAGAAGCGGTCTGGAATAAATGTAATAGGATTATTGAAGAGCTGTTTTAAAAGCAGGAATTCATGGCAACGAAAAAAAACGGTAAAGATAAAACAAAAAAAACGACCATGAAGACCGAAGCCAGGGAAACAGTGGAAGCTGATACGGCCGAAGCGAAGGAAGCCAAAGAGGGCTTACCTATCGTGGGCATAGGGGCTTCTGCGGGCGGATTAGAGGCGTTTGAGGGTTTTTTTAAGAATATGCCGGCGGACAATGGGATGGCGTTTGTGCTGGTACCACATCTGGATCCGACGCATATCAGCCTGCTGCCGGAGTTATTGCAAAAACACACCAAAATGAAGGTTTCATCGATTAAGGACGGAACCCAGGTGGCGCCCAACCAGGTATATATCATCCCCCCGAACAAGAGGTTGGAGATATTGCGGGGGAAGCTTCATTTGATGGAATTGGAAGGTGTGGATGGAACACGCCTGCCGGTGGATAGTTTTTTCCGCTCGCTGGCCCTGGACCAGAAAGGCCAGGCGATAGGTATAGTACTGTCGGGAACGGGATCGGACGGCAGCCTGGGTATCAAAGAGATCCGGGGCGAGGGGGGGATGGTAATGGTGCAGTCTCCGGAGACAGCCAAGTATGATGGTATGCCTCAAAGCGCCATCAATACCGGGATGGTGGATTTTATATTGGCCGTGGAAGAAATACCGGAGCAACTGCTCAAATATATGCAGCATGTTATACATCGTAAGGGGGAAGAAACGGTTCCAGTCAGGGCAGAGAGCCATGGGCTGCAAAAGATATTTATTCTGCTGCGGAACGAGACGGGCCATGATTTTTCCCTATACAAGAAGAATACCTTTTACCGCCGTATTGAACGGCGGATGCATGTGCATCAGATAGATACTATTTCCAACTATGTCCGTTTTCTGGAGAGAAATCCACATGAAATAAGGACCCTGTTCAAGGAACTGTTAATTGGGGTGACGAGCTTTTTCCGGGATGCGGACTCCTACGAGATAATGAAAGAGAAAGTTTTTCCAGAGCTCTTTGAAAACAAGCCGGACAATTATATGGTTCGGATATGGATTCCGGGCTGTGCCAGCGGTGAAGAGGCCTATTCCCTGGCGATTATCCTGCGGGAATATATGGACAAATACAAGGTTTATTTCAATATACAGATTTTCGGCACGGATATTGACGAAGATGCGATTAGAGTAGCCCGGGAAGGTATCTACCAGGGGAGTATCTCGGCGGACGTGAGCAGTTCTCGATTGCAGAGTTTTTTTGACCGAGAGAACGGTTCGTACCGCATCAAGAAAAGTATCCGTGAAATGTTGATTTTTGCCCCGCAGAATATTATCAGCGATCCGCCATTTACGAAGCTGGATCTGCTCTGCTGCCGTAATCTGCTTATTTACCTGGACGGTGAATTGCAAAAGAAGATTTTACCGGTTTTTCATTACAGTTTAAAACCGGGAGGTATTTTGATGCTGGGTTCCTCGGAGAGTATCGGCGAATTCACGGACCTGTTTTCCACCGTGGATAAGAAATGGAGGGTTTTTCGTCGTAAGGATTCGGCAACGACACTTCACGTCCTGGCTCAATTTCCGATAATCCGGCGGGATTATCAGCTTGGTGGAGGCGCCGCTCAGGGCAGGCCAGGTAAGGCGAAGGAACTGACGGTGGCGCAACTGGTGGAAAAGGTGATGCTGGAAGATTACGTTCCGCCGAGTGTGATTATCGACGAGAAAGGCCGTATTGTTTATATCCATGGCCGAACAGGAAAATACCTGGAGCCGGCGTCCGGTGAGGCGCACTGGAATATAATGGATATGGCCCGTCCGGGTCTGAAGGTCGAACTGGCCACGGCGATCCACAAGGCGTTGACGCAGAAGCATGAGGTTATCTATGAACATTTGCGCGTGAAAACAAATGGGGAACACCAGTGCATTAATTTGACAGTGAGGCCTTTTATGGAGCCGGAAGCGTTGCAGGGATTACTGGTGGTTCTATTTGAAGATGTACTGGAGGATAAATCCGCTAAAGCGGGTAAAGTAAAGAAAAGCGAACGGATTAAGGCAGAGCACCAGCGGATCGCGGATCTGGAGCAGGAGATTAAATACACGAAAGAGAGCTTGCAGACAACGATCGAAGAGCTGGAGACTTCCAATGAAGAGCTCAAGAGTACCAATGAGGAACTGCAAAGCACGAACGAGGAATTGCAAAGCACGAACGAAGAACTGGAGACCTCCAAAGAAGAGTTGCAATCGCTGAACGAGGAATTAGTGACGGTGAACGCAGAACTCCAGAGCCGGGTGGATGAATTGGCCCATACAAACGATGATATGCGAAATTTTCTGGACAGTACGGATATCGCAACGATCTTCGTGGATAACCAGATGCAGTTGAAGCGTTTTACGCCGAAGGCGTGCGAGTTGATTAACCTGATCAATACGGATCTCGATCGGCCTATCGGCCATATCGTATCGAACCTGGAATATGATGGTATGGTCGATGATGCCCGGAAAGTAGCGAAAACGCTGGAGACTATTGAAAAGGAAGTGCGCAGCAAGGATAATTGCTGGTTTTTTATGCGGATTTTTCCCTATCGGACGGTTGCCAATGTGATCGATGGTGTGGTGATTACTTTTCAGAACATCAGCGATCGCAAGAAGGCAGAGGAAGCGGCAATAGATGCACATATCTATGCCGAGAATATTGTCAATACGGTACGGGAACCGCTTTTGGTATTAGATGGGAGGCTTAAGGTGATTTCGGCAAGCCGGTCGTTCTATGGATTTTTCCAATCGGACCCAAAGGAAATCCTGGGGAGATATCTTTATGAACTGGGGAACCGAGAGTGGAATATCCCAAGACTGCGGGAATTGCTGGAGAGTGTGTTGCCCCAGCAGAACAAATTTGAAGATTTTCGGGTGGAACATGATTTCGAGAGGATCGGGAAACGGGTGATGCTGCTGAATGGGCGGCAGATTGTCGGGGGCAATGACGGGAAGGCGAAATATATATTGCTGGCGATTGAGGATGTGACGGGGAAGGTGTAGGAGAAACCGGGAGCATGGTTTTTGATGTTTTGATTCCAGGGTATAAAGCCTGTTTGGCAAATTTTAGAGGATTTGGAAATGGAAGAAGATAGATTGAAATTTAAGCAGTTGCATACGCTGCGGGGTCGAGCAGAGGAGTTTATGCGGGAGACGCCGTCAATTGTCGATAAGATTCCCCGGGAAGATATACAAAAGTTAGTGCATGAACTGCAAGTATATCAGATTGAACTGGAGATGCAGAACGAAGAATTGCGGCGGTTGCAGGGGGAGTTGGAGGACTCGCGGAATAAATATTTCGACCTGTATGATCTGGCGCCGGTGGGATATTTCACCTTCAATGTCAAGGGTATCATTAAGGAGGTGAACCTTACGGGGGCCAGGTTACTGGGAATTGAGAGAGGGCGTCTGCTTCAACGAGGGATTTCTCAGTATGTTGTGGAGGCTTTCAGGGATGTACTGTATGCGCATCGGAAAATTGTGCTGGAAACGAAAGAGCGGCAGAGTTGTGAATTAAAAATGATCCGCGTAGATGGAAGTGAGTTCTACGGGCTGGTTGAGAGTGTGGCGGATACCGATGGGCAGGGAGAGCCGGTAGGGCTGCGTTGTACGATTACGGATATCACGCAACAAAAAGAGGCCGAAGAAGAACGAACAAAGCTGATCTGCGAACTGGAAGCCAAGAATGCGGAGATGGAGCGTTTTATTTATACGGTTTCGCATGATCTGAGATCACCCCTGGTGACGATCCATGGTTTTCTGGGAATGCTAAAAGAAGGTTTAAAGGAAGGGAATACGGAACAGGTTGAAGATTCCCTTAACTGGATTGGGTATGCGGCGGCGCGAATGACTAATTTGCTGGAAGAGTTGCTGGAGTTGTCGCGGATCGGGAGACTGGAGAATTCAAGGAATGCGTTTGGTCTGGACAAAGTGACGCATGAAGCGATAAACTTATTAGCGAGTTTGATTCGGGAACGAGGTGTGGAGATCCGGGTGAAGGAAGGTCTGCCGACGGTGGTTGGGTATCGGACACGACTGGTGGAAGTAATGCAAAACCTGATCGAAAACGGAGTGAAGTATATGGGGGATCAAACCCAGCCCCGCATTGAAATCGGAGCACGGCAGGATGGAGATGAAACGGTTTTATATGTTCGTGATAACGGGATAGGGATCGAGGAGCAGTATCAGGAGAAGGTTTTCGGTTTATTCGAGAAACTGAACAGTAAAAGCAATGGCAGCGGAACAGGGCTGGCGATTGTGAAAAGGATTATCGAAATTCATGGGGGTAGGCTATGGGTGGAATCAGCCGGGCCAGGGAAAGGGAGCTGTTTTTGTTTTACTATACCGTGATGAAGAGGTTTCTCAAACCTCGCCATGGAGGTACGATTACCCCCTTATTTCTTTTATAAGTTCAATCGCTTCTTTTACTTTCTTTGTGATCGCCGGATAGTTTTGGGCGGCTATCAGGTCGCTGGTAATGAGTTTGGAACCCATACCGACACAGGCCACCCCGGCCTGGAACCATTCGGTGAGGGATTCGCGCGTAGGCAGTACGCCGCCGGTGGGCATGAGTTCTGCCCAGGGACACGGCCCCATGACTGCTTTTATAAAGGCCGGGCCGCCGACTTCCTTGGCCGGGAAAATCTTGCATATTTCAACGCCCAGGGCATGGGCTTGGTGAATTTCTGTGAGGCTGCCGCAACCCGGAGAATATGGGATCTTTCTTTTATTGCAGAGTATAGCGGTTTCTTCGTCAAGGAGCGGACCAACCACGAAATCGGCCCCGGCCCCGATATACCCTGCCGCGGTCGGAGCATCGCATACCGAGCCAGTGCCTAACATAATATCCGGCCGATGAACGTCCCGGTATTCTGTAAGTCGGGTAAATACCTGGATTGCCCGGTCACCCCTGTTAGTAAATTCGATGCATCGGGCGCCGCCATCAGCACAGGCCGTCATGATCTGCCGGGCGACTTCGAAATCGCCATTATAAAAAACAGGTATGAGTCCTGTCTCCTTCATGGCCCATAAAACGTTCGATCTTGAATGTCTCACCATTTGTCAATCCTTTCGTATTACTCCAAACATAATGATATATCTGCTATTTTAATTAATTATAACCTATTGATATTAAAACAGTTATATTCCTACTTCGCCTTATTCTTTTTTAAGGAATCACTGATAAATCTGTCCTTTTCGATAATCTTTCCACGCCGTCTCGAATGGCTTCCTTTCTTTTGGCGCACTTCTAACAGGCACAGCCTCACAATCGAATAAATCTTCGGCCATTTCATTAAAGGTGACGGTCAAAATTGTTTTTCTAAGCTTTTCATTCTCCTGTTTAAATCGAAGCGGCCCGCCGGTGTCTGGATCTTTTATATCAGGATGTACCTCGACACCATCGTCACTTAAAACCAGATGCGAACCTCTCGAACCACTTCCGGCTTTTAATAATTCGATAATCGCCTTTAAATAGGCAATGCTTGTCAGGGCCAGATGCTGTGCCTGAACAGCCGTAATTATATCGTTTACACCTTTCAGTTTAAAGCCATTATCATTTATATTATGGTAAAGTCTCACTGCCTTATCCATGGCTTTTTCCGCCTTTTCAAGCTTGCGAATATGGCCGGCGCATACCGTCATTCTATTCTGAATTTCATCTATAACATTCTGGGGAGGCGAATCGGAACCAGAGCCTTTAAGAGTATCGAGTTTTTTAATCACGTCTTCTATCTTTTGATGAACCTGGGAATTATCGCTCATTGTCTGAGCGATTTCACTTCCGTACGCATTTACGATAAATTCCGCCGCTCTCAGGGCGCCAACCTGGCCGGCATTGAGTGCGGCCCCGCCCGGCCGTTTGATACCATGAGTCCCCGCCATCTCGCCAATGACAAAAGTATGGGGTATATTGGATTCCCACCATACATTGACTGCAAAACCGCCGTTATTATGCTGAGCACATACAGCGACCTCCAACGGCTCTGAAAACAGATCGACACCATGTTCTTTATATATATCAATAGCCGGCCGGTTCATATGTTCCAGGCGGTCGATGGGACGCATTTGCACGGCTCCCGTGGCTTTGAGATAGGCCAGCGCCTCCTCTTCCAGATCCTCCAGGCGAAACTCATTCATTTTTTCATTGCCGATAGGGTTATGCAGAAAGTCCATGAATACCCGTCTGTTTTTTTGCGATTCATTGAACACAATGACATCTATAAGCGATGACTGGAGGTTCTCGATTCTATGTGGATCAAACGGCCATTGATATCCTTTCAGAAAAATATCCGTGGCCATCCTGCTCATCGAAGGAAAAAATTCCGTCAAAAACTCACGTTCATCATGACCCTCTGCGTCTGTACTGAATAGTCGCGGTATGGCCTGCATATACGTGCCTGATACATTCCAGCGAAATTTCGTGCTGGCCAGACCAAACTGCGATTCGGTCAGATTCTCGCCGGCCAGACCCGCTTTAAACGCTATCCCGTGGATACCCGTCTGCCCGGGCGGATAGACACTCCTCTGGTATAACGCTCCCGGCCCGCCCGCCGCCAGTATAAAATTCTCAGCATAAAAAACATGAATCGCAAAAGTATTCTCGGTAATTTCCTTTTTATAAAGCGTTACTACGCCCACAATCCTTTTATCCGCACCTGTGCCCGTAGTCAGAAAATCAGTAACCTCCTGATGATCAAATATCTCGATACCATAATGTCTGACCACCTTCTCCAGGCATTCACTCATAATCCTACTTGTTTTAGGTCCTGCTGAGGTTGCTCTTTCGCAGGGATCATGGTCTGTTTTGTAACCGATATAGCTGCCCAGGCCGTCATGAGGAAACGGAACCCCCACCTCCACCAGATTATAGAATCCTCTCAAAGACCCGATCCCCTCAGCCAGTGCCAGATCGCCATGACAACACCCGCCCGCTGTCAGGCTCCGGGCAAAGCTTTCCGCACTGTCAGCGATATCCGGACTGGTTCCCAACTTGTAATAGGTCTGCTTATCCGAGCCGCTCATTCTGGAAGCGCCTAATCCAACACCTGCCGTTACCACGGCTATACGTTCTTGAGGATTTGAGATGCCCTTCTGATCCATCGTCTCATGAAGTTTCCCGGCACAATTCATGCCGGCAGCGCCCGCACCGATAATCACCGTATTATAATAATGCTCTGTAATCATTTGATTCGAAATGGTTCTGATTTTCCTGGTCTCCATCTTTATAATCGCCTTATATGAAATCCACCATCCACATGGATGACCTGACCGGTCGAAAAATCCAGACGTCCTTGCGCAATCGCTCCGACCGCTTTGGCAATATCCTCAGGATAACCCCAGCGTTTGATCGGTGTTAATCCGTCAGCAATCAACGTATCGTATTGTTCCCTGACCGCGCTGGTCATATCCGTCCGGACCAGGCCGGGACAAACCTCGAAGACACCAATCCCATAGGATGCCAGCCGGTCGGCATAAAGCCGGGTCATCATACTGATACCTGCCTTGCTCAGGCAATATTCACCCCGGCTCGGGCTGCTCGTATAAGAGGAAATGCTGCTGATATTGCATATCCTGAAGGACCGATCCGAATGTGTTTTTGTTTGTTCGATCATCCAGTTTGCCACACGTTGTGTCAAAAAGTACGGACCTTTGAGATTGATATTCATGACCCGATCATAGCTTTCCTCGGTCGATTCGAGAATGTCCCTGCGCTGCAAAGGAGCTACGCCGGCGTTATTAACCAGCATGTCACAACGACTGAATTTTTCCCTGACAAAATCCACCAAAGCCCCCCTGTCCTGTTCGCCGGCTACATCACCCTGACATATCTCACAGATACCCCCGGACTCCCGGATTTCCCTCTGTGTTTGCCGGGCCGTGGTATCGTTGGGCTGGTTATCCCTGAAACCATAAAAATTGACTACCACGGCATACCCCAGACCAGCCAATTCCTTAGCGATCCCTTTACCGATTCCCCGGCTGCCTCCGGTTACAATTGCTACCGGCATCTCATCCATTGTGTTATCCTTTCAGATTGCCAATCATTATTTCAAGCCGTACACCTTATTATCTCGTACCACACACCCAACCGGCTGACCATTGCGCAAAAGCTGAGAACAGCCGCTGCAGCCGACACAAACCTTATTTTTATCCAGAGTCCCCCTGATAAGTAAATCTTTGGCATAATCCGGATACGCAAACGCCATTCTGCCGACTCCGATCACCCTGGCCCGGCCGGAGGCTTTCGTCGCCGCGGCTACATGGCCCATGCGATAGCCCAGTCGGCTATAGCCGGTCCCCACCAGGGCCAGTTCCGGAAATTCTCTCTGGACCTGACCGGCTATATCAATCAATCTCTGCACGCCCCTGAGCGGATCTTCCGGCTCGGCATAGCCGCCCTTGACCGGCTGGTTGAACGGCCGACCGAGGTGCGGGTTGTAATAGGGATTGGCAATCGTAAAATTGATTAAACGCACATCGCGATCATTCAATTCTTTCAGCAGCTTTTTCGGCTCTGTCAGGTCGCAACGGGTATAATCCTGTTTATCAACCCCCCAGCCGTATGGATAAGGAATACCGTCATAAAAGCCCAGACGAGTCGTAACCACTCTGTCCATACCCAGTGTCACATGAATTTTATCAATGATTTCCAGCATAAACCGGGTTCTGTTTTTAAAGGAACCTCCGTACCTGCCTTTTCGGTCCCGGCCGGCCAGCAGTTCATTCACAAGGTAACCATGACAGGATTTGATATCGACGGCATCAAATCCTGCTTTAAACGCAAGCCCGGCCCCTTTAACATAAGCCTGCTGTAAATCGTCCAGATACTCATCTGTCATAATGCAATGATCGTCAACTTTTGATTCCCTGTCCGTGGTTGGCCTGGCTTCCGGCATCAGCGGATCTCTGTATGGGTCCCTTTGACCAATCAGCGGTTTGGCGATACCGTCGGGCTTGCTATAACGTCCGGAATGGGTCAATTGAGCAACTATGACTGGTTTATGATCCGGCCCCATACTTTCCGTGGCCGCCTGACGCATCATTGCGACCATTTCCGCAAAAGCATCCAGGCTGCCTTCATGAAGCCATAGTTGCCTGGGATTGGCTCGACCTTCAGGAACCATCGCAATGGCTTCCACCCAAATCAGCCCGGCGCCCCCGGCCGCAAACCGCTTATAACGACGGCAGGTCAACTCTCCGGGCCTGCCTTCAAAATCTCCATCCGCACCTTCCATCGGGTGAATAGCCAGTGAATTCGGAATAATCAGAGTACCCGCCCTAACCTGTTCTGATAAAACGGAAATATCACTGATTGCCTCAATAGACACACCGGCTACTTTGCACAGCGCCTTGAAATCATCGATATCGGACAACTTATACGCTCCAGTTCTTTCTGCCCCCTCGCACAACTGTCATGACAACTCTTTATCTCAGAATAACTTATGCAATATCTTATGTAAATCATAATCATTCCTGCCACTATTTCAAGTAACTTTTCAGACGACAGCGTCAAAAGTATTTCGAACGCTTGTTTCTGGATTAAAAACAACGATTTTAATTGCCAATATCTACTTTTGACGGGCGCATCTTTTCATAATTTAAGAACATCCCTCTGTTTGCTCTGCAATCATTTTGGCCGATTTTAAAATCAGTAAAAATACTTATACCCGGGATGGGCATTCGCTTGAACTGGTATTTTGTACACCCTTTACTATAAAGATTCTTCCATTGATAATGAGTAAGTCACCAATTTGTTCAGTATTATAGGACATATCTGACTAGTTCCCCTCAGCATACTGCAGAAATTAAGAAAAATCCTGAATATTTGAATCCATCCCTTGTTATCACCCACACGTAGAGATTTGTTACCTCTTGATATATAATCAGTTATAACTATACTGGCACACGACGTCTGATAAATGAAATAGAAAATCCCTGTTCTCATAATTATATAAAATTCAAGCCGGGATATATAAAAGGTCAACTTCCTGACGCCCGATACAAATAAAGTCTTATTTGCCGGGCTGGTGCTTCTATTCATAGAAAAGGGGAAAAGTTACAATGATTATAAAAGCAGATAAAACCGGAACTGTTGAGCAATTTAACGAATTAATTGACACGATGTCACACAATGATGACGTTCGATCCATCTTGGTGCTGGCCTGTGATGAAAACGGCTTTACACCCGATAATGTCAATCAAAAATTAAAAAGCCTGTCAAAACCAATCTTTGGCGGAATCTTTCCGGAAATCATCTATGGCAAAGATAAATTGTCCAAAGGATGTATTGTCGCCGGCTTATTTGAAGACGCACAGGTACAGACCATATCCCGTTTAAGTGATATGGAGATTGACTATGAATCGCAAATCGATGAAAGCCTCTCTACCGGTGACACCAAAACCATGTTGGTCTTTGTGGATGGATTCGCCAAACGAATCGGCGCCGTCATTGACAGCCTCTTCAATGTGTTTGGCCTGGAGTTTAATTACATCGGCGGCGGCGCCGGCTCCCTGAGCCTCAAACAAAAACCATGCCTGTTTACCAACGAAGGACTCATTCAGGATAGCATGATTTTAATCATGCTGAATATGGAAAGTGGTGTGGGGGTCTGTCATGGCTGGAACGAAGTGGCAGGTCCCTATAAAGTAACTGAGTCTGACCAGAATATCATTCAAACCCTGGACTGGAAACCGGCTTTCCAGGTCTATCGCGAAGTAGTCGAACAACATTCTCAAATGACGTTTACGGATGACAACTTTTTTGATATCGCCAAGAGTTATCCCTTCGGCATTAACAAACTGGGAACCGAAAAAATCGTACGTGATCCTTTAATGGCCGGCGAAAATGATTCTCTGGTCTGCGTGGGAGAAGTACCTCAGGAATCTTATGTTCATATTCTTACCGGTGATGTCGATTCCCTGGTCAATGCGGCCCATACCGCACTCACCCTCAGTGAGAATACCTTTAATACCGAGTGTGAGAAAAAAACCATCCTGTTTATCGACTGTATTTCCCGGGTTCTCTTCCTGGGAGATGAGTTTATTCGCGAACTGGAGGCGGTGTCCCATAACGATATCCCTCTTATCGGCGCCCTGACCATCGGCGAAATCGCCAACAGCCAAAAAGATTATCTGGAGTTCTATAACAAGACATCGGTCGTCGGAGTACTGGCAGAATAATGCAGCTATCAGCAGAGCAAATTCAATTAATATTTTACGAGATCGCCATGTCCATTGGCAACAGTCTCGATCTGCGCAATATGTTAAAAGAATGCTTATCCACGTATCTGAGAAAACTCAATTGCTCTGCCGGCGGCATTTTAATCTTAAAAAACGATCAGAACAACAATTATCACTACGAACCCATTTACTCCATACCTCGCTCACTTTACCAGCGCAAATATTATCAGGCAATCGCGACGTTGATACCTCCATGCCGCCAGGACAATCCATTACCCGATTTTATCCAAAACCTGCCGCTCCACGGCTGCACTGAGGATAATAACCATTACCACCTGATGGAACTGCCGGATTTCGGACTTATCTTCATCATTAAAAACAACGAGGACCTGGATCCCTATATCGTCAAATCTCTTATCCCGCTAAATGTTAAACTGGCCCGTGCATGCCTGGCCTGCCTGCAGAATGAATCACTGGAAAAAGTCAATCAAAGACTCAGTGACATTGTTCTCTGCAGTGAAGACTGGATATGGGAACTCGATACCGAAGGTCGATATACCTATGTTTCCGAATCCATCAAAAACTTTCTCGGCTATGATGCCTCGGATGTTATCGGAAAAACACTGTATGACTTTATGACGAAAGAAGAAGCCGAAAAAATATCCGATACCTTTAACTCGATATTTGATCAAAATGAACGTATGGTGGATATCGAAAACTGGGTTGTCCGGAAGGACAACAGCCTGGCCTGCGTGCTGAAAAACGGATTTCCCATCATCCAGAAAGGCGAATTTAAAGGGTATCGAGGAGTTGATAAAAATATTACCCTGTGGAAAACAGCGGAACTGAACCTGCGCCTGGCCAAAGAGAAAGCGGAAGAGGCCAACAGGCTGAAAAATGAATTTCTGGCCAATATCAGCCATGAGATCCGTACTCCTATGAATGCCATCATAGGATTTTGTGAATTATTAAAACACGAAAAACTTACCTTCACACAAAGGGATTATGTATATACCATTGACGGGGCCTGCAAGAGCCTGTTAACTCTGGTCAATGACATCCTTGATCTCTCCAAAATCGATGCGGGAAAACTCCAGGTCGAAACCATCGCCTGCAGCCTGGAAGAGATACTCAACAACCTCGAATCCCTGATGGCCGGCGGCGCGCGGGAAAAAGACCTGGAATTCAAAATCCTGCATAGAACCAAATTACCTGAAATAATTAAAACCGACCCGACCCGTCTTAAGCAAATCCTTATCAATCTCGTCGGAAACGCCATAAAATTCACGAAACAGGGTCATATCCATGTCATTGTTTCCCTGGAATATAAAAATAACAAATACTATATACGTTTTGATATAGAGGATACGGGAATCGGCATTCCGCAGAATAAATTCACCGACATCTTTCAGGCCTTTCAGCAGGCAGACGGCAGCACTACCCGACATTACGGCGGAACAGGACTCGGCCTGGCAATTACGCAGAGTATTACCGAAATCATGCGCGGCTCCATTACCGTGACAAGCCAGGTGGGTTCCGGATCAACCTTTACCCTGCTCATACCTGCCAATATCGATATCGGGGAATCAACTCCCTTATTGGGCGAAAAACAAATCCAGACACGCCTTACTCTTTCCGACAACGATGATAATCTCAAATTTCAGGGACATATACTCGTGGCGGAAGATAATTTGACCAATCAAAAATTAATTGATTTAATCCTAAAAAAAGCCGGCCTGAAAACCACCCTCGTAAACGACGGCTCAGAAGTTATTCAATTACTGGATTCCATTCAATCGTTTGACCTGATTCTCATGGATATGCAAATGCCCAGAATGAACGGCTATGATGTGACAAAATATTTACGTGAGGCGGGCATCCAACTTCCTATTATCGCCTTAACAGGAAGCGCTATGAAGGGAGACAGGGAAAAATGTATTGAGACGGGATGCGATGATTACCTCTCTAAACCTCTCAACAAAAAAGACATGTTTACTATATTTAAAAAATTCCTCACCGTCTCCATTACCTTGTAATCCTGCCGCCCGGCTCCTTGCCGCGATTGAACGATACGCCATTCCTGTTTCTATGATATTTCCTTGATATCGTTGATTAATTCATCCGTCTGGAGCTTATGGAACCTGGCCTTTACGGTATACCAGCCGTTCGTGTGATCCATACAGCATTTAACCTGGGCAATAAGGTTAAATGTTTTCAACGGCTTGCCCCGCGCTACCGTGACACAGATATTCTGACCTTTGACAATAGGATGCGGGCTTAATAATTCGAGCTCCGATCTGGAGATGGTATGCAAAACAATCTCCCGGGAAGGCTCAAACGTGAAATTCTGGTCTTGATAATTAATGTTTCGTAATTTGGCTTTTAAACGAAAATGATATTGGGGGTATTCGTCCTTCCTGGCTTTGGATGTGCCTTCAGCGCCGTTATAAAGGTAGTCCTCCTGACTGCCGTCACTGCCCGCCTGACGGCTACTGAATTGCTGATCCATCAGCCGATTAAAGACCCGGACTATATCCGTATCATATTTGTCCGGTGATTCATCTTCGAGCTGCTGCATGGCATCACTGAACGAATACACCTCCTTACGATAAGGCCGGACTGATGTCATAGCCTCAAATGTATCGACAATGCCGGCCAGACGCCCATAAATCGAGATTTTATCACCCTTGAGCCCCCGGGGATAACCGGAACCGTCCATCCTCTCATGATGTTGTGATACCACATCCATTACCTCATCAGGAAAATCGTCCACCCGAGAGAGATGCTCACAACCACGATCAACATGGGACCTCACTAAGGTATGCTGCTCCGAGGTTAACGTCTTCGGTGAATTCAGAATTTCAGTAGGAATGAATATTTTTCCCACATCATGAAGAAGCCCCCCCGTCCCTATCCTGTTCAATGACTTGGAATCAACAATTCCGGTCCGCTGGGCCAGGCCAATCACATTCGTGCAGACATTGACCAGATGCGTCGCGGTATAAAAATCATGATTGGATACCTTAAAAAGATTATTAAATGACTTGTTATTCTGCAGTATTAATTTAACCGTGGCCCGCGATACTTTGGTGGCCCGGTCAACCTCCCCTTTTCCCGGCGGTTCCTTTAACAGGTGATTCGCCAGTTCCATACTGGTGGAATAGAGAATTTTAGCCTTTTGCTCAACCTGAGTCTGGGGATTCGAAATAATGGTCTCCAGATGTTCTTCTACAGTCCGGAAATACTGCTCATGGTCATCCACGGGTATATAGACATAATCCACACCCGATTCCAGCAGCCTATCATAATCCTTTTGCTCAAAATGCAAAAACGTATTACGATATAACTGATACTTCTGATCAATCAGAAGATACACTTTTAATGCCGCCAGGGACTGGGGCGGTACATCACGCAGTGGTATCGGCAAATAACCCGCATACTGACAGGCTATCTTACTCATATGATCCACATCTGGGTTGCCATTGCTATTGCTGTTCATTGAATCATTCATTAGTTTTCTCTACCATCCTGTAAATAAAACAAACTTATATCAAACAATCTCTCCATTAAATATATCGGGTGGGTCTATATCGGCGATACGGCGAAATCTCTCTCACTCATTGTATGGATTCCTACTATTTTCATTCTCAGAGTGTCCGTAAATTACTCAGTAAAATCCTCGTTGATACTCTGGTTTCGGATAAAATGTAATCCCGCAGGGCTTACTATTAAATCCATGATTCATAGATATATATGTAACTCCTTAAATTAAAATCGCTTATGTTCCAGTGGTTTCCTGGTGATTACATATCAGTATCCAGCTCTATGCCAATTGAACTGGCGTTGTCCTTATGCAGGAACAACGCCAGTATAGAAATATACCTCTGCCCCATCTTGCAGAACATATCGGCCACTCTATTTCTATAGGCGTTGCTGACATTCAAAATGTTGATTACTTTTTTGTAAAATAGCAAAAAACTCGTATTCATATAATTACTTGTTTTACAGACACTTAAAGCCACTTCGACGAAATTCCTCTTTCGATTTTAATTTTTTGTTCTCTTTGGTTCTGTTCTAGTTCTTCAGGATTCCTTCTTACGTAAGACTCTCCTCAATCCTGAGCTTAAAACCAAAAGCTTCCGGAAAGGGAGTCCGCCAAAGTCAAATGCCGGGCGATAACAAGATCTTATATATTAAGGATGGTAGTCGATAAATATTAGTAATTATTTGTTTACTTTTATTTAAGATTGAAAACAGGTCAATTTAAGTATCCATATATAATTATCGGATAGCTTTTGGAATGATCTATATATAAATTCTTCATGGCAGGCCATTATTGATTAGTCTATCCCTCGTATATATCAATAAAAAGTATAATCGATACATTCGACATAATCCCTACTTCCAGCTCCCCGGGAATACTCCTGCCGTTCCTGTCGAAAATTATTTTAAGTCCTATTATCTATAATCATAATAATAACTTAGTTTGAATTCTGATTTAAAATTGAAATATTTATCATTTTTTCAATCAACATGTCTCGACTCAGAAACGCTTATTAGACGGAAAAGGAAAACTATATAGCGTTACAATTAGTACATTTTCACATTAACAGTAAAATTACGTCATTTTTTTTCGTTGTCACTCTTCCTGACGATTATCGGCAGTGATTCAGCAGGAAAACTACGCGCTGATGGAAAAAAATTGCACCGATTTATTGACGATAACAAAGGAGGAGGTCCGCCATGCTGACAAAAGCTTTAATAATGATATGTTGCCTGATCACTTTGGCATCCGGAGAGGTAATGGTTTCAGTTTTTGAACCGGACGGATGCACGCCTTTTGACGGGAGAGATCTAATGGTAGGAAGCACCTTAACCTTAATAGTAAGTTCCAATGATAACGGTTATTGGAATGGGGGACTCTTCGTAGCCGGGATAGACAGAGACCTGGCCAATGTGTACGCACGCGGCTGGGACCCAAACACCGGGGATTGGGCCGGCTCGCGTTTTGACGCCGCCGGCAATGAAGCAATCGTCTGGGAATACTTTGACTCCTGGATATGGGGAATCGATATGTACACCGATGAAAACGCCCAGGCAGACAATTGGTTCATTGTGGATTACCACGCCGTAGGAATCGGTGATCCAAATGTAGGATTTTACGATTACAACGAAAGCTGGGATGAACCACGCTCCTGTATCTACTTTCACCATTCCCCCAGCCGCGATTTTAATAATAACGATCTGGTCAACCTTGAGGATTTTTATATCATGACCTCTTTCTGGCTCGAACAGGACTGCCGGGAAAACAGTGCCTGCGAATTGGTCGATCTCGACTTAAACGGGATCATCGAAATGAATGACCTGTTCCTGTTTTCTGAATACTGGCTCTGGGGCGCCTCTGCCGTCACCCTTCCGGAACCACCTCAGACACCTGAACCCAACGAACCACCGGCGCCGGTTCCTGATCTGAATTACTATATCCTCGATAGTGATGGTCACTCTGAAATCACCCTCTCCATTGGAGAAACGACCACTCTCTTTGTTGATATGGTCAACGAGAGCGAAAATGATATCCAGGTGTTTTATATGGGCGTTCTGATCTCCGATCCCAACTACGGCTCTATTGATAACCGCCCGTACGACGCCGATAACCCGCCGGGACCCGGAACGGCGCGTATTTTGGCACAACCCAGAGATAATTATTTCGATTACTGGGGGCCCTGTTCGGTCCAATATGAGGGTATCGAATTTATCGGAGCCAGTCTAGACAATCCTGTCTCCAGCGGTCATCTGGCCGGTTTTGACTATTCGAGTGAAAAAGCCGGCGATGTGATCCTGGATCTGATCGATCTTAACGGCACCAATCCAACCGGCACGATACATCAGATGACAATCCATCAAATCGATCCTAATTCCATCTCCTGTCATCAGGAACAGAAAGAAGACCAACAGCTTGTTAAAACGTATCATTATAACCTGATCAATGTGAATACCTGTCTATTAGTCCAACGTCTGAAGGAAATATGGACCGAGGACGACGAAATCAGAGACATTCTTACGGAAAATGAATGGAAAAAATATATCCATTCCATGTTCCATCCGTATAAATCGGTATAACGTACAGTCTAATATCATGTTTCCCTGTTCATCATAAAGAGACCTGATCATGAAAATCAAAGGAGCATTTCTTCTTGTTATCCTGCTAACAACGCAGGAAATTACCCTGGCTCAGCGAGTACTGGAACCGGATGAAATTCATTCTATCCTGAAAACCATTACGAGTCATCCCCGCCGGACCTGGATCCCGGCCGGAACCATTACCGCCAAACATGATGAATATAAAGCACCCCTGACCACTGATCCTGATGTAATTGACGCTCAGATTCATCTGGAACAGCAGAACTACCTGAACCAGGCCGATTCCCCGGAAAAAGCGGATAAACTCCGAGTCCTGAAATTCCAGGCCATTCCCGCGAACGTCCGCTATAAGATAACCAACGAATATTCCATGCAATCGAACGTTATTATCAAATACGACGGCCGGCGGTTCTTCTGGCAAATTGATATTATTTCACGTAGCGACTCCGTCCGGACAAATTCGAACAACATGATGATTGAAAACTTCAATACCAAATTAAACCAGACCCGGATATTTGCCTGGGATGGAGCCAAATACACCACCTATTTCAAATCCGGCAACCATGCGACCGTCAACGAACCACCCCGGGATATTCCCGTAGTGGTCAACGGCTGTTTGACCGCCGGCGTCATCCCCTGGGGATACGGAATATATGAGTATAACCAACTCGTTACCGCGGACCTGTCGGCTACAGAAATCGTCGAAAAAGACAAACATGAAATCCATCTGTCTTGTCTCTACCCCGACGACTCGGAAATGTTTTTCGTCCTGGATCCAGATAAAGAGTATGCCGTACTCTATTACGCTCTTAATAAAATAGACAATTTCCTGATAATCCATACCTACGATAATTTTCAATTAGTCGGTTCGGACTGGGTCCCCCGTACTATCGAAATGGAACGATATGATAATACCGACGCGCCACCCCGGCTTCTGAACGCGGACTACTGGACCTTAAAGTCCATTAAAGGCCGGACACCGCTCCCGGCGGAATTCCAGGTCGATTATGAGCCCGACACCTCCATCGAACATTTCATTGGCGACTATCATCGATCCATCAAATATGTGAATCCTGAGAACTCCTCCGCAGCCGCGCCCATCGACACCGACTATCTCCTGAACGAAAGACTGGCCATCTTATCCGAAACCGAGCTGTATCCCCAAAATTGCGCCACCGCCGTCCTGAGCCATATTGCCGACCAATATGGCATCAGTATCAATCCTGAACAACTGGCCCGGCTGGTGGAGAATAATCCCCAAAAAACAACCAGCCTCTATCAACTCACTCGCTTTATCAAAGAATACGGACTCTATGGCCAGGCCGTTCAAACCAATCTGAAAACCCTGAAAACACTCCAGAAAAATTATCAGATTATCCTGTATCTGCCGGACAACCAACATTTCGTGGTACTCGGAAATATCGACAAAAACCATGTCTTTATTATTGACCTGAACAGCGACCGCATCCTCTATCAAACCCGCTGCGACAGATTCCAACAACTATGGCAAGGTACCGCCGTTATTATCGACAACAAACCACTAAATCTGCCGGCCCAAATCACCACCCTCGATGACTCCTCCACTCAAACCATAACCGGAAGCGAAAACTGCCACTTCGGTTGCTATTCCTGTACAGAACTCCTACAGGAAGCAACAATTGAAGCTTGTCCTGAACCAATATATGAAACATGTTATGGATACTATACCGAATACTTCACCCGAATGGGACCGGAACTATCAACCTCTGGATTTGTCAGAGGCACTGGCATGCCCCGAAGCAGAAAAGCTTCCTGTCAAAACAACCCTTATTGGCCAGGAGAATGTATGCTTATGGGTGAATGGATTTATTATTATATGCGAGCCTGTGATTAATGTAAATTACTATATAACAATGTGTTATGCAATCATGCCCTTCCGTGTCATCCTGATTCATTACCAAATCCTTAATTGCCTCTGAAAAACAGTATTGAAATGCCTCGCAAAATATGCTAATTTTTGTAGTATTACTATAGCATTTTATGAGGCAGTTTTAAATGGCACGCAAAGGTTTTACCTTAATCGAATTACTGGTGACAATAGCTATAATTGCACTGATTCTGTCATTGTTATTACCTGGTTTAAATAAGGCCAGATCTCATGCCCGTTCCATTCAATGTGCCTCTAATATTAAACAGCAATTATCCAGTTTATATATCTACGAATACGATTATGGGACTTTCCCATATTCTATCGACACTATTAGTCATTCTGATTTATTAACCCTCGATTGGTATCCGGGTAATCGCATTCAAGGCCGTCACGATCCAACAGGTTGGTGGTGGTTTAATAACTTCTTTGATTATCAAGGAAAGGATGAAGGAAGTAAGACTATATTCCTATGCCCTTCAAAAGAACATGTATTCGGCTCCATTCATAATATCTTATGGTCCAATTACGGTGTCAACCAGTCGATATGCAAGATGATAACATATAATACAGATCTCCTAAAATATAATGAATTTATCGGGTACCCCTTAAGCCTGAATCAAATATCACATCCCTCATCCGTGCTTTTAATAATAGATTGTGGTTATAGTATGATAAACTGGTACCATGCCACAGATACCACCCCTGTTACGCTTAACGAAAACCGACTAGATTCCCAGTTTATCCCGGGCATGTGGATTAATGAATACAAAAATATAATGCCGGAACAAAAGTATGATGCTGTGTATGGACGTCATCCTAATAAAACCGTGAATACCGGTTTTGTTGACGGGCATGTTGACGGCTTAAACGCAGACGACCTCTATGTCGAGAAAAAAGAGGGAAGTTATTTAAATCGCACCCCTTTATGGCAGCCTTAATTGGCTCTTTACTCCGATATCTCCTGCACAATCTCCTTAATCCTGCTTTCGCTGACCGCCTCAATCAGGGTAACGTCTTCCAGCCGATAATCACTCTCTCCCATTGACTTCCGATAAAACTCCGTCTTGCCGGGTAATCCTGTTTCTTCATCAATATATCCCCGCCATTTTGAATACACAGGATCCCCATTGGAATTCTTCTTTGTCCATATTAAATCAAATACCTTCAATCCCGCCATGTTCTCTTTTGACAGGGGCGCCTCCACTTCCTGGCACTGTGCCCCCGCCGGCAGAGAACCTCGAGCCATGTCAGTAAACGGCACCAACCCTAACGAACTCTGGATATTCCCTTTCATGCGTTCCAGCCTGATACCACTGACCGAATCCTTCTCAACCGTACCCGTATCCAGATATTTGGTAATAATCTTTCTATCCGAAATATCCCAGACCACAACCTGCCTGGTATCCTTGAAAATAATCATATCCAGAGACCGCGACACCCAGGTTTCCTGTATGATCTGATTGGTTTCAGGGTTGAATCGTGATATATGGATATTTTTTAGTTTAGCCACTGCCTCATTCATCCGGCCCAGATTATCTGCCTCAAGACCGGACGACCAGAACATCAATCCCGCCGCCACCAAAACCACGGCCGCCGCCGCCGTAGGCATCAGCCATCTCCATGCCGCCCTCAATGGACTGCCGGCTTTAGCCGGCTCAACATCCCCGGCGCCAGCCCCCACCGGTTGTATTCTTTTTTTCTGCGACGACTGATCAATGACTTCCACTTTAACCGGCCAGCCGCTGTAAGCCTCTGACTTATCGGCTGACAAACCTTCCCTGAAAGCTTCTTCAACCCGGTAATACGTTACAATCCCTGAACCCCTGCCGTTTAATATCTCACGTAACAATTCGGCTGACAGCCCGCTTTCCATTGTATTCTCAGCAGCAGCATCTTCAATACTCTCGCTCTCTCCCGCCGGGTTAACACAAATCATTTCCGTTAATTGCCGTAATTGGCTTACTCCCAGGTTTAACGACTTCACCTTTTCCAGCAGCCGCTCACATGACGAACAATGATCAAAATGGACCGTTATGGGTGTCGGTACCCCTATCCTTTTCTCACGCAACACCAGCATGGGCAGGAATGCCCTCGCTTCCAGACAACTCACCGGCCGGTCGATATACTCAAAATGCAACTCCAGTTCCTTATTGACTAAGTCCCTGTTATAATCCTGAGGCTCCTTGCCATCCTCTTGAGAAACATGGTCCTTCAGTCGGCTGACTTGATCCTGACATTGCCTGCAGCTTCGAATATGCTCTAAAATGTCCGCCGGGCACTCACTGACGCCCTCACCAGACAAATAACTATAGTAGTAAGGAATCGCTTTTCTGCATTCAGATTTCGTTTTGGAATCAGTCACCTTCTTTTACTCCCTGTACAGATAAGGCCTGTCGGATCTTTTTCGTGCCTAACGATAGATACCGACTCACAGACCTGGTTTTTACCCCCATTTTTTTTGCCACTTCCTGTATATTGTTATTCTCTCCATATCTCAGGTGAATTGCCTTTGCCTCAATACGAGATACATATTTATCCACTATTTCAAACATCTTCTCAATCTCTTCACGCGCGCTGAGATTTTTCGTGACGTCCTCATCGTCTGTAATTTGTTCCCGGAAATCAGCATATCCCTTTATTCTCTCCTGATATCGCTTCGACCGGCGATCAACATCCATAACATCATTATAGATCGCCCGATACAGATAACTCCGGATGTTCTCAACATCCGACGGCACGGGCTTGCGGATCAATGAAAGAAAAAACTCCTGGTATATATCATCCGCCAAACTCTTATTATTCACCTGAAAATTGATAATCCTGTGTATATATTCTCCATGTTCCTCGAATATCCTGGCCGCCTCGTTTACATTGTCATGTGAAACATTACTCCTGGATGCCACTCTTACAGTCTCCTGTCAGGCTAACGATAATTCTACTGACTACTCACGCATACCCATCGGGTACTGCAAATCACCGGCGTGCCTGCTAACTCCTTCTCTATCAAAGATATACAAAACGATTGGGTGGTGTTTACTAAAGTGGCCGCTATAACATGGATAGTCTCTGCTCTTCACACGCCAACTAATATCATCTTATATGTAAATGATATTTATAACATATCTCATCAAAAAAGGAAAGCTTTTTTTAAAATCCTGTTACCCATTGATATATATAAGGTTATGAATATACTCCAAAATATAATGATAATTATATGTTTATTTTACATTTTACAATATTCCTTTGAAATAAACAGCATATCGTAATCCCATGGCTGAACCGACCGGCTCCCCACTTCATCATTCCGAAAATCCTCAAATAATAAAATAACAAGACAAATTGTTAATGGGATATAATTGAGTTTGAAGATAAGTGATTGGCTCAGAAGAATGTATTGCGCATCAGGATATAGATACCACCGCCAATAGTGGATATCGGCAATTAAAATCGCTGTTTTTAATCCAGAAACAAACGTTCGCAATACTTTTGACGCTGGCGTCGATATAGCCGGGCAAAAACCTTACTCTTCATTTTCGCCGCGATAAAACTGCGCGGCTGACGTGGGAGCCATGGAATTAATGTAGATGTCCGTGGCCAGCTCAAATCCGCCGGATACCCCCACGCGCGGATAAATCTGAATATACCAGCGGAAAGCCTCCCTGGGCCCGTCATAGTCAACAGGAGCAGTGTGAAATACCAGATTATAGGCCGGGCCGTTCAATCCTTCGTCCAGACGCCTGAGTATTTTCTGAAGAATGTCCGCCAGGTCAGGTATGGCCTTATCGTTCAATGCGCCCAGTTCCGGCTGGCTAACTCTTGGGATCACATAAACTTCCAACGGGCACATGGACGCGGCCGGACACAGGCTTATAAAATTATCGTTCTGGAGTATCACCCGTTTGGCAGCCTTTAGCTCACCTTCGATAAATTTATCAAATACGCTGTGGCCATTGGCGGTGAAATACTCCCGGCAGTGCTCAATCTGGCCGTCCAGCCGGGGTGATACTATTGTACTGGCGGCGATCTGGAAATGAGGGTGAAGTAATGATGCACCGGCCATACGCCCGTGATTACAGAAGAGTGAGATATGTTTTACAGTTTCCCGGCCAGCCAGATGGTTGTACCTCTCCAGCAAGGCACCCAAACATAAACATATTTGTTTTTGCTCAAGATGGGGCAGATCGTTACTGTGACTGGGCGATTCGATGACAACTTCATGAAAACCCATCGCCTTTTGGGCCCCGGCGATATCCTGCGAGGTCGGGGAATGGCCGTCGAATTTGAGAAACGGAAACTTATTCGGTACCACACGTACCGACCAGCCCGGAGTATCCGGCCCGCTCTGGTCAGGACGCACCGCAAATACCTCCGGCGGTGTCTCCTTCTCATTACCCGGACAAAACGGACACTGCGAAACATAATCCGGGCACCTTTCCCCATCCGGCCGCGCAAAATCATGCGGACGCCCCCCCCGCTGCGGCGCCAGGATCACCCACCGGTTTGTTATCACATTATACCTGTATTCCGGCATAAAAACTATCTAACAAATCAAACCGAAAATTGCAAAAAGAAAATGTCAGTTCTTCATTTCTAAAAATATTTCTTCTTGCTTAGAAGTAGATTGTGTGGTAAAAGTAAAGTTTTATGCCCGTAATAGAAAAGAGAAAGTGATATTTCCGAGAATAAAATGATATTGGACGAGGAACTACTTGGTTCGTTAACGGACGCCCAGCGGCGCGCGGTGACGCATATTGACGGGCCCATGCTCGTGATTGCCGGGCCGGGCAGTGGCAAGACCCGGGTGATTACCCATCGGGTGGCATACCTGATCCGCCGGGGGGTTAAACCCTATCATATTCTGGCCATTACGTTTACAAACAAGGCAGCGCAGGAGATGCGCAACCGGCTGACGAATCTGCATATACCGCCCGGTGCAACGATCTGCACGTTTCATTCGCTGGCAGCGCGATTGTTACGCGAGTTTTCGGATAAAGCCGGGGTGGGGCCGGACTTCAGTATCTATGACGATGCCGACCAGAAGGCCGCCATGAGGGCGGTCTTAAAAAGTTGTGAACTGGACACCCAGAGCAATCCGCCGGGGCGCATGCTGGAAAAAATCAGCAATTTTAAAAATAATTTAGTGACCCCGGACAACCTTGCTGGCGAGGAACCTGAATTCATCACAAAAATATTAGCCGGTATTTATCGCAGGTATCAGGAGTATCTGGCAGAGAACAATGCCCTGGATTTTGATGATCTGCTCATGAAACTGGCGTTTCTGCTGCGGGACGATGCCCAACTGCGGGACCGGCTCAATAACCGGTATCAGTACGTGCTGGTGGACGAATATCAGGACACCAACCACTGCCAGTACCAGATCGCGCGCGGCCTGGCACTCAACCATTCCAACTTGTTTGTCACCGGCGACCCGGATCAATCCATTTATGGCTGGCGGGGCGCGGATATTCATAATATTCTGGCCTTTGAGAAGGACTATCCCGAAACGGGCGTGGTCCGGCTGGAACAGAATTTCCGCAGCACCCCCGAAGTGCTGGAAGCCGCGGACCAGGTCATACGCGTTAATATAAAACGTAAGGTCAAAGACCTGCTCTCCACCCGTACCTCAGGCGCCCCATGCGAACTGCTGCACTATTCCAGCGAATACAGCGAAGCGGACGGCATGGTCCGTTGGATAAAGCAATTACTGGAGGCGGGCCTGAATTACCGGGATATGGCGGTGTTTTATCGGGTCAACTCCATGTCGAGGGTGTTGGAGGAAGCCCTGCGCCTGGGTCATATACCCTATCAGATCGTGCGCGGCCTGGAGTTCTATCATCGACGCGAGATCAAGGATATGCTCGCCTATCTGCGCATACTGGTCAATCCCGCCGACCAGGTTTCCCTGGTGCGTATTATCAACCGGCCCACCCGCGGAATCGGCACGACCACCCTGAACCGCCTCCTGGACCACTCTCAAAACACGCATGTCACTATCTGGCAGGTTTTAAGCGATCTTGAACAGGTCGGATCTCTGGGTGTATCTGCCCGGGCTAAAGTAAAAAAATTCGTCGACCTTATCAATAAACTGCATACGTATCTCGAAAAACCGGTGGCAGAGATAATGAGAAAAACGTATGAACTTTCCGGCCTGGAAGCGATCCATAAGGCAGAATGCCATGAAGAGGCCCAGGCCAATGTCAAGGAGTTAATCAGCGGCGCCCAGAGATACGACCAGGAAACCGAACATCCTACCCTCTCCGACCACCTCCAGCAGATATCCTTAATCAGCGATGCGGACGCCTATGATATGGAGGCCGGTTCGGTTTCGCTGATGACCCTGCACGCGGCCAAGGGCCTGGAGTTCCCCGGCGTGTTGATTGTCGGCGTGGAGGACGGTTTAATCCCGCATACCCGCAGTTTAATGGAAAGACAGGATGTCGAAGAGGAACGCCGCCTCCTTTTTGTCGGTATGACGCGCGCCAAAGACCGGCTGGCCTTAAGCTATGCCGGCAGCCGGTCCTTCCAGGGGTCCACCTCCGTGCAGATACTCTCGCAATTTGTCCGTGGTATTCCCGGCCTGGACCATAAACGCGGCTATTATGATGATCTGGATTATGACTCTGACGGAACTGAGTCCATGGATGACGATTATCCCGATGAAACCTATGATTTCGCCGTAGGCCAGCTCGTACGACATCCCCAACTCGGCCCGGGCCGTATCATGGAAATTATCCCCCTGCGCAAGGGCCCCAAAGCCATAGTCCAGTTCCAGTCCGGCCTGCGCCGCACCCTGGCCCTAAAATACGCCAACCTCGAACCCTATGATCCCTATGATTACTAATCGCTTTCCTTCCAGTATAATACGACCGGTTTAACGTCTCCCCGTGCCACGACGGCCTCTATCGTATGACGGATGCCGGTCCATTCGGTCTGGCCGAGGCTGCGGATAGTGAATACATTACTGCGCACGGTTATCAGGGGGGCACATTTTTTGAAGTCGGGAATTATTATATTGGTGTGGTGTATCAGGTCGGCAATAGTATAAAAACCCTGGGGCAATTCGCTGCGAGCCTTGATGATCTGGTCGGCTGCCTGGGGGCTGACACCCGGTAATGACTGGAGCACAATTTTATCGGCGGTATTGATATTGATACGCCCGGGAATGACCTCATCATCACGGACGGTTATCTGATCGGCGATCCGGCTAAACGTCGCCAGGTCCGGCCTGATGCTGACAATCTCTTCCTCCTCACCTTCTTCTTCGCCGGCCGGGAGTTCTGTTGTCATGGTCACTGCCGCACTGACCGATGGTGAATCAGATACCGATATGGAGGTTCGGACCGTGTCGTCCAGAAGATCCGCTATAGTACTAAAGGGACGATTTTCACCTATCCATTTAGCCTCTCCGGCCGATAAACTCAGTTCATTAATCAATTCCTCTTCAGAGGCCTTGTTTATATTAATACGCGTGCGCCCCAGACCATCCTGGTTCAATTCATAAGAATAAACGGTCAGCCGGCCCAGGATACCCTGATCCAGAACACCATCTCGATTGTCCGGGGGCCAGGATTCCTCGCCATCATTTTCGCACTCGTCCAGGACACCGTTTAAATTGGTATCTTCTCCGTAAAGCTCTTCCTTGGTCAGGCCGGCGGCCAGAGCTGCTTCCCGGACAGTACTAAAGGGGACAGTGCGCAAAGTTTCTATGGCAGATTCCGTTTCGACTACCGATCCGCCTGGCTTCGTTACCCGGTTGCCGGTGGCTTTTAATATCTCCTGCCGTTGAACGCGCCAGTCGAGAATACCGCCGGCCATGGCCTCCGTCATGTTGGGTACAGCCAGCAACATCTTCAGGTCGGCAGTATTGATATTGATTCTGGCAGCCTCATCAACAATGCCATAGACAATTGTGGAGTCGGCATTATTTCTGTCGGCATACACGGTGAAGGTCCCGCCGGGCAGCGGAATCTGTTTGAATTGCCCGGCATTGTCAAACCACCCGTCATGTTCCCCGTCGGTTATGGAATCATCCCGCGCAATATCACTGATCGCCCGGTAAACACCTGCCCGCGCCAGCCATCGGGCCCGCACCCGCTCTCCCTCGCCGATGCGTATGGCATTATCCAGCTTGGTATTATTAGCCAGGGCCACGGTCAATACGGCCAGCACCACCAATACCCACAATACAACAACCAGTACAATTCCTTTGTTGTTTGACGCCATATGTTTCGTTTACTTTCGCAATTTCACTCAACAGGCCCTTTCGTTCGTATAAGCCCTGATGACAAGCAATAAAAAGTGCGATATCGCACTATTCCGTTTTGATTACAGGATCCGACGGTGGCTGTGTATCCTGTCTTGAAAAGGTCACGACAGGCAGCGGTTCCAGTGACATCTCCTGGCTGATTACCAGATCCGGCCGCCTTCCGGCCGGGTCACTTAAAGTCATACTGACCCGCACCAGGCGGGGTAATTTGTTTGGGTTCTGCCATTGGTTGAACCAGTCCCGGCCGTTTTCTGAATACTCAAATGTCAACGCGCTGATATAATCGGCAATCGGGACCAGGACCCCGCCGGCGTTCCCGCTCCTCTCTTCCTTTACCGCACCGCACCGCCGGCCCAGGAATAGTTTATTATTGCTCCTGTCCCGGCAGAGACGATACTCAACTTCGTAAATATCCGATTCAGGTTCACCGGCCCGTTCCTGTTCATCTGAAACAACATACATAATTAATCGGTCCGCGGCAAATCCATCACGCACGGCCTTGATCCCCTCCAGTTTCATTTTATCCGGCTCAACGTTGCGATAGAAATTGGCTATATCAGTACGGATCCGATTTAATCCATAGCGACCATGGGCGCCTACCTCTGAATAATAGGTCATCATGCTTCGGCTCTGGCTAACCCGGTTAAACATGGCCAGCGCCACCACCACAACCAGCGCCCCCAGTATCGCCGCCAGCAATATCTCCACCAGCGTAAACCCTCTATCCCTTTTATAGAACAATGCCTTATCTGTTGATAAATCATAAAATTTCCACTCACAACTCACAACACACAACTCACAACTTTTTTCGTGCCTTTGCATTTAATTTATTCCCACCTGTAAATCAGGGTGACAGCCTGCACCTGATACGTTTGCGACCCTGCGTTCCAGCGTACCGTGCCCGTCACACGATACAGATCCTTGTCATCGGTCGGTTCATATCGTAATTCATACGAATAATGAGCATAGCGCTCGCCAAAATCACCGCGCACCACACCCATATCCGCGTGAGCAGGGATCCCCATAACCAATACCTTGTCCAGCGTCTCATCCAGCAGCCGGTACGCCTGCTCATACTCCCAGCCCCGCACATTATTCTGCATACACCGTTGAGTCAGCCCGCTGATCACCACGGCGCCCACCGCCAGTATAACACAACTCAGCAGCGCCTCGATCAATGTAAACCCATATCGCTTCATCCGCATATCATATCTCTCCGGGCCAAAACGGGCCTGAATTTATAGTTATGGATAAAATTATAACCGCAACCACCGCTTAGTCCAAACGATGAATAGGATATTTATAACGAATTGTCAAATATACACTTAGTAAGAATTCGGCCGATTGTCTGCTTTCCCAAATCCTGGTTATGATTCAAACATGAATTTTGAACATTGTTTGTCCTGGTTTTTAATTGACAAAAAAGGGGCAAAAAGCGACAATAAATGAGTAACTGGCTTTTAATTACCCTATAGAAATACCAGACTCAGGATCGTTACAAATATAAATCAGCCCGGCGTGAGAGAGACGAAAAATCTCTGTATCCCGGGTGAAAACTGAGCAAAAAGCAATACCTGACAGGACAGAATAAATATTGGTTTGACTTACAGGGAAAGGTGTTATGACATGTGGGAAATATTATGGTATCCGTCTCGTAATAAGCTGATTCAGCCAGCCGTGGGTTTGATTATCCTTTTATCCCTGGTCACCGCCGGTTACGCCCAACCCCTCGAACCTGTGGGATGGTGGGCACTTGATGAAACCGAAGGATTGACCGCCTTCGACTCTGCCGGGACTAACGATGGCTTGCTCGCCGGCAACCCCCTGTGGGACGATGGATATATCGGCGGCGCCCTGAACTGCGATGGGGATGGAGACTATGTCGAGATTAATCCTGATTCCAACCTGGACGTATCGTATATTACCATGGCCGCCTGGGTAAAGCTCGACAGCGACGCCGATCCGGCTAATCTGGCATTCATCCTGAATCGTCAGATGACCGAGGGTGGCACCTATGCGTTATTTATTAATACTAATCTCTGGATAGCCCGCGTCCGGCTCGATAACTATGAATCTGCAGATGTGCTGGTATATTCCGATGAGGAGGTAACTACCAATTGGACACACGTGGCCGCCGTATATAACGGTACTGATTTGCGATTGTATATTAATGGCGCCCTGCAAAGCAACGTTAACGTTGTCCTGGGAAGCCTCGATACCGACAATCCTGGCCCTTTGACCATCGGATCCCACCCTACTGTCGGCTGCTATTTTGACGGGCTGATTGATGATGTACGGATATATAATCAAGCCCTGTCCGCATCCGAAATCGCCGAGTTGATATCCGTCAGCCAGAAAGCCCTTTGGACGTTTGACACCGACGCCGGTGATGACATCGGAGATAATCATGGTGTTTTAATCAACGGTGCGCATATCACCCACGACCCGAACCAGATTTGGAACGGGTCCGGGGCTTTACTACTGGACGGGATAGATGACTTTGTTGAGATTAACCCCGACGAAAATCTGGACGTGGACAGAATAACCATGGCTGCCTGGGTAAAACTCGACAGCGACGCCGATACGGTTAACCCGATATCAATCCTCAATCGTCAGATGACTGAAGCCGGCACCTATGCCTTGTTTATTAATGATCGTCGCTGGAGAGCCCGCATCCGGCTCAATGGCAATGAGGCTGCGGATATACTGGTAGAATCCAATCGTTATGTCACCTGGAACTGGACCCATGTGGCCGCCACCTATGACGGCGATGAGCTGAAACTCTATATAAACGGAATGCTGCAAAACAATAGCTTCCTGACCACCGGGCGCATCGATCCGGATAATCCGGGCCCCTTAACCATCGGCTCCCACCCTTCCGGCGGCTGGAATTTTAAGGGCGTGATCGATGATGTCCGTATCTACGATGGCGCTTTATCACCCGAGGAAATCCGGGATCTGGCAGATTTATGGCCCGGCAGCGGCACCGAAGCCGATCCCTACCAGATCTGGACACCTGAAGACATGCAAATGATTGGTGCATATAGCGAATGCTGGGATCGACATTTTATTTTAATGGCCGACATTGACCTGTCTGCCTATACCGGAGAGACATTTAATACTATCGGCTCCCGTGGCAGTGGCAAGGGCTTTTTGGGTGTCTTTGATGGTAACGGCCATGTAATTTCAAATTATTCCTGGCAAAATGATGAAGGGAGTCATGAGCCTGGGATATTCGCATTAGTGGGCTATTTTAGTACCCCAGGGGGTGAGATTAAGAATCTTGGATTAATTAATGTCAATATGGATGTAGGATCTTTTCGGTATGTAGGTGCCCTCGCTGGGATCAATTGTGGTACTATTACGAATTGTTATGCCACGGGTAAACTTCTCAGGCGGGCTTATCCTGATAGTTTAAGTTATCCTAATGGCTTCATCGGAGGACTGGTTGGGAATAATAATGGCACTATAACTGAATGTTTTACTGCGATGGATGTGGATGCCACGCTTTATAGTGAATATATCGGTGGTCTGGCTGGATTTAATTATGGTGAGATTTCCAACAGCTATAGCATGGGTTCAGTATTCGGTTCAACTTATGTAGGAGGGTTACTGGGTGGTGGCGGCACTCTAACAAACTGTTATGCCGTCGGCAAGGTAAATGGTATAATTGCCGGTGGTCTGGTAGGAAGATCAGGTGGTACATTTATCAGTTGCTTTTGGGATATGGATAGTAATCCCAATATGACAGGGATTGGCGAAGTTGACGATCCGGATGGTGTTACTGGTAAAACCACGGCGGAGTTAATGACACAAAGTACCTTTACCGATGCAGGCTGGGATTTTGTGGATACCTGGGAAATGTGTGATGGAGTGTATTTCCCCCGTCTGGCCGGTCAATTACCTGATTATAACGACCTGATAGTGTATCACGACAGCGATATCTATTATGAACTGCCTCCGGCAGAAAATATATCGTTTAATGTAACAATAACCAATTCAGAGATATTATCTATTACCGATAGTTTTGAAACATCTGTTTATATATCCGATTCCGCCACCATCGACTGGGATAGTCTGGGCCCTGAAAGCCAGGTGGGCAGCAGCATCGTATTAGGTCCCCTGGACGGTTGCTCCTCTTATACCCAGAACCTGACCATCCCAATCCCTGCCCAGGAGGGACTCTACTTTATCAAGGTAAAGACCGACGCCCTGGGTGAGGTAACGGAATTCAATGAGTTCAACAACTGGAGTAATATCATCGTTCTGGTTGTGGATGAGTGCTATGCTGAAGGCCGGTCTGGCTCCTCGAATCCGATTATTATATCTACTCCCAACCAACTCTATTCTCTCGGACTGAACGAAAATCTCTGGGATAAGCATATCATCATGATTAATGATGTAGATTTTCCTGCAATAGGTGACTTTGGATATTGGGTGAACATACACCCGAATCCCATAGGGTATTATAATAACGAAACTGACTATCTCGGCTTTTCCGGTACGTTTGACGGTTTGAATCATGTCATTCGTTATAATCTTCCTGAACAGGCCTATATTTCTGCGGCAAGTATGTTTGGCTGCGTAAGTGAGACGGGTATCGTCAGGAATCTGGGCATAGAAGATTTTTATATTAATGATGATTACCAAAGCCTCCTGGTCGAGTTCAATCTGGGATATTTAAATAACTGTCACATAATAGGGG
This sequence comes from Sedimentisphaerales bacterium, assembly GCA_016930295.1. Classification (GTDB taxonomy): domain Bacteria; phylum Planctomycetota; class Phycisphaerae; order Sedimentisphaerales; family SM23-30; genus JAFGHE01. Next base: position 13,869 of record JAFGHE010000091.1, on the reverse strand, counting down.
TCATCCGTTCAAGTGCTGATCAGCCCCTGAGCGGAATGGTTAGAGAAAATCTGGGGCATATTCAAGGCTGTTATACTCAGCTCAATATGACAATCTCAGGTTCGTATTATGAAGTCGGGGGCCTGATAGCTATCAATCGCGGTCCTGTTACAAATTGTTATACAACCGGCACCGTCTCAACATATAATAATGGTTATTATATCGGTGGTTTGGTTGGTTTAAATTATGCAGGCCCTATTCTTGATTGTTATTCAACATGTGAGATTAATGGGAAGCATAGAATAGGTGGACTGATAGGTTATAATTATTCCGGTGAAATAATCAATTGTTATGCGCAAGGTAATGTCACTGGAAGAGATGAAGGGAATTGTATCGGTGGATTAATCGGTTTAAATGAAGACAGGCTGATTAATTGTTATGCTACGGGTAATGTTGTGGTGGCAAATGGTTACCATGTTGGAGGTCTGGTTGGTTATAATAATAATGAATGTATTAATTGTTATGCCACGGGTAATGTATCAGGTCATTATTCGATTGGGGGTCTGGTGGGTACAAATTCTTTCGAATCAGGTACTATTCTGTATAGCCACGCTTTGGGTAATATTTCAGGTAGCCAGTATATTGGTGGTTTAGTAGGTCGTGAGAACGGAGGTGGAGTCAGAGGTTCTTATGCTTGGGGGGATGTTTTCGGCAATTATGATGTCGGTGGCCTGGCCGGCTCTGGTTCTAATATTTCTGAATGTTATGCCACGGGTCTGGTTGAAGGTAATGAAGATTTCGGCGGTCTTCTTGGTACCGGCGGGAATATTACCTCATCATTCTGGGATATACAAACCAGTGGTATTGGGATAACCGACGGCGTGGGTAATGTCACCAGCGAACCAGTTGAGGTCTATGGTAAAATCACATCTGAGATGATGATGGAAGCGACCTTTACCGCAGCCGGCTGGGATTTCGATAAATTCTGGACTATTGATGAAGGAGTAAATTATCCCACTCATCAGCCGCGTGTGGACTTGATTGTTGATGAAGACACCGTCATCATTTACCGGGCATCCGCCGGAGAGAATCTGGATATTAATATCGTACTGAGAAATATGGGTAATGCACCTGCAGAGGCTGACGGAAGTGGATTGATGACTAAATTATACCTGGCTTCATCATCGGATATTGACTGGGATTCACTCGACGATACGGATGTTGTCGGTGAGTGTTCTGTGGATATTCTGGAAGCCGGTATGACTTATGATAATATTGTCAGTTTAGTTTGCCCTCCATTCGAGCCAGGCGTATATTTTCTGCGAGCCAAAGTCGATACCGCAGATGCCGTGGAGGAAAGTAATGAAGACAATAACTGGAGCGAGGTTATTGCTCTGGCTGTGGATTATTATTATGGCGGCGGCGACGGTTCTGAAGAAAATCCCTACCAGATCCGTACCGCAGAGCAAATGAATACTATCGGCCTGATCCCGCTTGACTGGGATAAACATTTTATGTTAATGAATGATATCAGCTTGAAAGAATTTACTGGTACAACGTATAATATAATTGGATATTATAGTATTGAAAATCATATTATTGGGTATTATGACATTAGTCTGGGATTCACCGGTACCTTCCATGGGATGGACCACGTAATTCGTGATTTTACCTGGACCGGCAGCGGAATTGATTATGTCGGATTATTTGGATTTATTGACAACGAAGGTACTGTGTCAAACTTTGGTATGGAAAAAGTTGATATAAATGCCGGAAGCGGCGACACTATGGGCTGCATCGCTGCCAGAAATTCCGGTAGTATAATCAATTGTTATAGCAAAGGAATCATTAAAGGGACCTTCAGGGTTGGTGGCCTAGTAGGGCATAATCGTGGTTTCGTACTATCCTGTTATGCCGATTGTACCGTTGAAGGTAACAGCAGTATCGGTGGTTTAATTGGCTCAAACTATGGGGGACTGTCATATTCCTATAGTCATGGCTCTGTAACAGGAAATTTCGATGTTGGAGGTTTAGTTGGTGGCTATCATTCTAATTATAACAGCTCAATTAAATACTGTCATTCATTATGTAATGTCACCGGAGGTGAGCAAAATACCGGCGGATTGATCGGTTACCGTACAAGTAGTTCTAGTATTGATTATTCTTATGCCGGTGGGACTGTTTCTGGAATTAACCAGGTTGGTGGATTTATCGGTCTCAATTATGGTAAGATCCTTTATTGCTACTCCACAGGTAATGTTACCGGTACCGGTAACCAGGTTGGCGGATTTATCGGTTATGATTCATCCGAATATAATATAGAAAAATGTTTTGCTGCCGGTAATGTGGCAGGCAACGATCAGGTCGGGGGATTCATCGGCTATAACTATGAGAACGAAGAAATTCGAAACTGTTATGCCTTAGGAGAGGTTACTGGTAATGAATATGTCGGTGGTTTTATCGGCGACAACGGCGGCAGTATTGAATATTGTTTCTCTAAGGGTTTCGTCAACTCTCAGGCAGCCTACGTGGGTGGTTTAATTGGCGATGGTAACTCTTATAAGGTTACTGCATCATTCTGGGATATGCAAACATCACAAAAGTCAGCCAGTGCCGGCGGTACCGGTCTCTATACCGTTGATATGATGCAGCAAATCACCTTTGAATCCGCAGGCTGGGATTTTATAGATATCTGGACCATTGACGAGGGCAACAGTTATCCCTGGCTTCTCGGTATCGGACCGGAACCGGGCAAATACGGCGGAGGAAGCGGTACTATGGATGATCCGTACCAGATATGGACCGCTGTACAATTCCACAGCCTTGGCCTTAATCGTGAGGATTGGGAAATGGGTAAGAGTTTTATATTAATGACTGATATTGATATGTCGGGTTACCCAGGCAACGAAAATCACCCGATCGGGGATGGTGACGATAGTTTCGATGGGATTTTTGATGGTAAGGATCATGTAATCTCCAATTACTCACTGATAATGGAAGAGGAAAGTGATGTCGGTATATTTGGCGTGCTTGGTTCCTATGGTAAAATCCGCAACCTTGGTATTCGGAATGTAAATATCAATGCTAGCAACACGGCTTATGTAGGTGGTCTGGCAGGTTTTGCTTATAATTCTTCAATATATAATCAGTATTCCATTCAAAATTGTTTTGTGACCGGTATGGTCAAAGGTTCCAGTTCTGTCGGTGGGCTGGTGGGTACTCTTTATAATATCATAAGAAACTGTTATGCCAATGTAAATGTAGAAGGTAACGATGACTACGTGGGTGGATTGGTTGGCAGGAATGGTCATATCATTGATTGTTATGCGTCTGGAAATGTTAGTGGCAATAGATATGTCGGGGGTCTGGCAGGATATGCAAAAGTATCCAATTCTTATGCATCCTGTTATGTAACAGGAACGGGTAATTATACTGGCGGTTTGACCGGTTATAACTTCGATTCAATTTCAGACTCTTATGCATTTGGTTATGTCGAAGGACCAGATTATGTCGGGGGTTTGACAGGATATAATCGTGGTGATATTATAAATTGCTATGCTTATGGCCAGGTCGTCGGAACAGGTGTTAATACCGGTGGTTTTGCCGGATTGAATTCTTCTGAAGGTATGATTACAGTATCATTCTGGGATACTCTTACCTCCGGTATGACCGTTGGTGTTGGTACCAACAGCGGTGATCCAGTTGATCTTACTGGTTTGGAAACCCCCCTGATGCAGATAGCTGAGACATTTACTGCTGCCGGCTGGGATTTTATGCATGAGACAACCAACGGCACCCAGGATAACTGGCGTATGCCTTATATGACGACGGGCTACCCCATGTTAGCCTGGCAAAAAGACATCCCCGGCGATTCCAGGGGTAGCTATGGCGTGACTCTTGTCGATTTCTATTCCTTTTCCGCTGCCTGGCTGACTACTCCGGCTGATCCGAGTTGGAATCCCGCCTGCAATCTCGCCGGCGATCCCAATACAATCAATATTGAGGATATTACGGTCTTTATGCAAAACTGGCTGATTGATCCTGTTTCGGATTCCCAGGTATGCGCCCGTCATATATTTTATAACAACTCCTCTTTTGACGGGGACGAACCGCTTGCCAATCCTGACGATGATAATGCCATAGCGCCTGATAAAACACCCCTTCTGCCGGGTGAGACAGCCACATTCGCCAACTATACCAGCTACAGCCGGGGTATTAATGGTATTATGATTGATATCTACGATTTGCCGGGAGTGCCCACCGAGACGGACTTCCTCTTCAAGGTCGGTAACGATAATAATCCTGATTCCTGGACGGCGGCACCCGCCCCTGCCGACATCACCATCCGCCCGGCCCCCGGCCTTAACGACTGCGACCGCATAACCATTATCTTCCCCGATAACGCCATCCAGAAACAATGGTTGCAAGTAACCGTATTAGCCACACCCAATACCGGCCTGCAAGATGATGATGTCTTCTACGTCGGCAACGCCATCGGCGAAACCGGCAACTCCACTGCCGACGCCAGTGTCAACGCCATAGACATCGGCTTAGTACGCGACAATCCCTCTAACTTCCTGAATCCGGCCGCCCTGGGCAATACTTACGATTTCGACCGGGACCAGAATGTCAACGCCCTGGACGCCGGCTTCGCCCGCGATAACACTTCTAACTTCCTAACCGACTTAAACCTGATCACCGTTCCATAATCATAAATCTGAAAATTATTGTATTATTCATACGCCCTGGCACTTATGGGTAACTATAAAAATCAGTGTCTTTCAGTGTCAATCAGTGTCAAAAAAATATCTGCGTCCTTCAGCGAAATTTGCGTACAAAAAATCTGAATTCGTGAAAATCCGTACTGATCCGTATTATCCGTGTTCTATTCTTCTACTCACAACGTATAACCCCGTGCCTGCTTAAACAACCAAAATGGTACTACCTGTTTCCCCTGGAATTTTCCTCTATTCCTGCACTTTTCGGCCAAAGAGAGTTATTTTTTCGGACGATATTAGTTATAAATGGGTAAGCAAAAACACAATCGAAACCATGAGGTTATGTAAGTAATATGGCGGGTCGAACCAATGTTTGATATAAATGAGCAGGACACCAGTGCCACTCTAACCCTTGATAAAATCTCGTGCCGGCAGGCCGGGTATCTGCCCGTGCCGCTGCGAAATGTGCCGCCCGAGAGCCTGGCTGAACTGGATATCTATCTATCCAGCGGATCCTCATATCAATTATATCGCACCCCGGACCTGCATTTCGGACCCAAAGACCAACAGCGGCTCATGGAATCAGGGGTGGAATTTGTCTATATCTCTATCAAGGACCACCAGAAATATTATCGGATGATCGAGGAATCACTCGAAGAAATCATCACTGATCCCAGAACCAAACTGCAGAAAAAATCACAGATCCTTTATTCCACCAGCATGGAACTGGCCAGCCAGATGCTGCAAACCCCCCCGGGCAAACAGGAAATCATAAGGACCGGTAATATCGCCCAGGGAGTTGTCAAACTCATCATAAACAATGACAACGCCTTCAGTCAGCTATTTGAGGTCTCCAACCACGATTTCTACACCGCCACCCACATGGTCAATGTCTGCACCTCCATGGTGGCCCTGGCCGAAAAGATGGGCATTTCCGATGAACAGTCCCTGCAGCGACTGGGCATCGGCGCCATGCTCCATGATATCGGAAAACTCTTCATTCCACCCGAAGTACTCAATATGCAGAAAAAACTGACCAAAGAAGAATATAGCCTGCTCCAGTCTCATGTACAAAAAGGATGTGACCATTTAGAACAGTTACCCGATGTCCATCCGGAATCCCTGGCCGTTGTGGCCCAGCATCACGAACGCATGGATGGCTCCGGCTATCCCCATAATCTCAAAGGTGAACAAATATCGTTTATGGGACGTCTGGCCGGCATCGTGGATAGCTTTGAAGCCATGACCTCCGTACGACCCTATCGCAATTTCACCTATTCCATAACCGATGCCCTCCAGCAACTGGATGACAATGCCCCTGATAAATTTGACATCGAAGTGGTCACCGCGTTTAACCGAATGATAGAAAATCAACTTAACCTGGCCCGAAAAACGGCCGATAAGCAGGAACCGCAGGAAAATCAAGAGCCCGAGCAAAATATCTCCGGCCGGCGATACAACCGCTATTACTTCCGAATGCCGGCCAGTATGCGGGTCATAAACCGAACGGACAAACGCCTGACCTTTGATAAACCACAAAGAATCGTCGTTCATAATATATCCCGTTCCGGTGTCGGAATTTTAACACCTCAGGCTCTGGAACCCGGCGTGAATATCTGCATCACCTTTATGAGCGTAGGCCTGAAAAAAACGACCAATCTCATCGCCCAGGTAAATCGCTGCGAAGACTATTCCAACGGCTGGTTCACACTGGGCGCCCATTTCCATAAAACACCGCCCGAACAGTTGATAGAGGACATAAAAAAGGTGACCGTAGTACGCGATATGCCTTTTGTCCCATAACTCATTTTACCTTTTACCTGCCCGACTGTCCTTCTGATTGATATAACCACTACAACCCTTCTCCGTTTCATTTTATTTTCCCTCTGAGACTCTAACATCCTCCGGTCTCATTTGCTTCATGCGCCTTTATTTAGCATATTTAAATATTGACATAAATGTAAGGGACGCACCTGGATGCATGACCGAACGTTCTGTGCAACTATTGCCAGGAGGTACAAAACCATGCATTCCAGGGAAAACAAAAAAGAACCATTAAATTATTCACGCCTCTATCGACTCACCCTCGAACCGCTCAATCCGCGGATCATGCTCAATGCATCCACCGATTGGGTGGATCCGGATATTCCGTCCCAATTCCTCAAAGAAGGGTTCGGAATCCCGGACGCCTTCTATTCCGACCCGGCCACCTGGTCTCGGCCGGATACCGGCTCCCTCGATAATATCGATCTGAATCTCGACCTGGTTATGTCTCAAACCAGTTCGTTACTATTTGAATCAACGGGTACGAATGCCACACAAGCCGCTACGGCCACCAGCGCGTTTACACTTTATCTTGATTTCGACGGGGAACGGGTTTACAGCCAGTCAGGCGATTTCTGGCTGGGCAGCAGTTTCGTTGATATACCCGCCTATGATCTGACCATGTTCGGCTGGGCCGGCAGCGAACAGGAATCCATTAATTACATCGCTGAGTTTGTAAGCCAGGATTACGCGCCCTATAACATCAGCGTCACCACTACCCAGCCAACCTGGGGCGAATACACCACCATCTATGTGGGCGGTACCAATGACTGGTTCCGGGCCAACAGCGGCGTGATCGGGGTGGCCACCTATGAACCCGGCAACAGCGATGCCAGTAATTACGGCTTTGCCTTCAGCGAGGAATTGGGCGTCTATCAGTCCAGTTCCAGCGGCAGCCTGCTCAACTTCAGCGAATATCTGGCCAATCTAATCTCCCACGAAGCCGCTCATACCTTCGGCGCCAACCATGTCAGCGATACTAGCGCCATTATGAACCCCTACCTGCCCGTGCATCCACGCCGGTTATGCTTCGGCTCTGACGGAAAACAGGACACCCAAAGCCTGTTGGGCGCCAATCTGGGTTATATCAACGGCGAAGATGATTATGGCGATACCTATTTAACCGCCCAGACCATCAGTAACTACGCGACCATCGAGGGAATTCTGGAAAACCGCAGCGACACGGATGCCTTCACGTTTACCGCCGTGGCCACCGGATCCATGACCATTGAGATTGATACTTCCATTTATGGAAATCTCGATTCATACCTGACTATCCGGGATAGCGACCTGAATATCATTGATCAAAACGACGACTATGACGGCCAACAGGATTCCCTTTTGGAAATTGATGTCGTGGAAGGCCGGCAGTACACTATTGAAGTATCCGGTTATGGCCAGGATTCATCCGGCACTTACGAGCTTATCCTCAATCCGCCGGCCGAACCGCCCCGGATTTCCATTACCTCCGGCCAGTCTATTGACTTTGGTACCGTAACGGCCTGTACTACCGCTACCCGATCCATAACCCTGACCAATGTCGGATTTGATGACCTGATTATTTCCCAGATATCCACCACCGGCGATTTCCAGCCTGATACCGTCAGCCTGCCCAATTATGACGGCGATGACCTGATCATTGCCCCGGGCGGCGAACTGGAAATAGTCGTGACCTTCGAGCCCACCCAGGCAGGCTCTTACTCGGATACCGTAATCATTGTCTGTAATGATCCTCTCCAGAGTGACCTTACGATTGACTTGACCGCCGCCGTTCAGCCGCCCCAGGCGGATATCACCGCATTAGCTGCCGGTGAAACTATTACCGATAACACCTTAACTCTGGATAGCATCTGCCGCGGAGATACAGGGTCCGCCACGATCACTATTGCAAATATCGGCTCGGATCCGTTACTCATTTCCGATGTAAATGCCACCCTGGGATTTTCGATTATCGATGGTTTTTCCGGAGATGATATGATTCTGGACGCACAGGAATCTATTGATATTGTCCTGCAATTTACACCGGAACAGCGGGGAACTCTGGAAGGAACTGTAACCATAATCAGTAACGATCCTGATCAATCCACTTTAACTATTAATCTGGAAACTCAGGTTCTGGGGGGTGTTTTGACCGTCTATGACAATTCCCAGGAAGAACTCGATCAAATCGATTTTGGCACGGTGTACGCCGGCGAAGAGTCCTGGCAAAACATCACCCTGGTAAACACCGGTGACGCCGACTTGACGATCACCGACCTGGATATCGCTATCGGCTTTGTTCTTGATTCTGATATGGATATTAATGATGGAATAATCCTGGAAGCAGGAGAATCCCTGGTAGTGTCCGTAGGTTACGCTCCTGAGGCCCAGGAAGAAATAGCCGGCGACCTGACTATTGTGACCGATAACAGCGAATCACCCCTTTCCACTGTTTCATTGAATGCCATGGGAAATACCAATGTCCTGGAGGTAACCGAACTGGATGACAGCTCGGACGGCTTCATAGATGCAGGCAGCATGAAACTTGACGCCAATCAGAATATCAATCTATGGCGCCTTACCAACCACGGTAATAATCCTTTAACCATTAACCTGAACCAATTGGATGGAACGGACCTTCAGCTTGTCGGGCCGGAATTTATTACTTTAGCAGGTGGCCAATCTTATACGATAAGAGCTTATGTCAATACCGATTTAGCTCAGGAGGTTACGCAGCGATTTGTCTTTGAGGCCAATGATTTCAACCAGACGACCGATACGATCACGGTAATGGCCGACCTGTATGCCCAGGTAGGCAGGGGTCAGAAGTATCGGTTCCTCGACCACAGCGGCGACCTGGTCACCATTTCCATGTCCGGTACCTCTCAGGCCAGAGTACGCCTGGGAGATACGGACCAGCCGGATATCCAATCGATTGAATTATTATCAGGGCCCGGCTCAGACAGCCTGACCATTAAAGTAAACGGCGCCGGTACCACGGCCCTGGGCAGCCTTGCCGGCAGCTTCGATTTAAATAAACTCACAGCCCCGGATGTTAATCTCACCGGGTCAGGAATCAACCTGGACGGCGCTATCACCAAACTGACATTAGGAGATGTTACGGAAAATACCCAACTCTGCTTCAGTCCCGACAGCCCGGCGCAAATACAGCTCAATCGGGCCCTGGAAAACAGTGAACTGAACATTAATGGTCCTTTGAAAATCTTTCGGGCCCGGGAATTTACCGGGAGTTCTCTTCAAAGTGACAGTATTGACAGTTTAATTCTGGGGCAATGTAACGGCGATATTGATATTACGGATGGCACGCTGGGTAAAATGATTGTGCAAAACGGAGATCTTGAAGGCAACGTTACTATCAATGGCGCCCTGGGATCCCTGAAAATTGCCAAGGGTGATCTCGCAGCCTATTTAAACGTTCAAAACAGCATTCAGCAAATCAACGTGGCCAAAGGTTCGATTACCGGCAAGATCGAATCCACCTATACCATCGGTACGATCAAGGCTCTGAATCTGAATCAGGCTGATATCTATGCCTTACTGAGAATCGATAAAATCAATGTATCCTCCGACATGCTGGACTCTACTGTTTCGGTGGGCTATAATCGCGTGATCGCCTCGGAAGCCGATTCCGGTATTCCCGCTGCTTCCCAGATCAATGCCCTGCTGGGGACTATCTCGGTCATGGGCACCTATGCGGCCAGTAACATAGCGGTGGGCGTCGCGCCGGACAGTGAAGGTAATTTTATCTATGGCCAACCCAACAACGCCTCTGGTACCATAGGCTCGATCAATCTGGCACATGTAAATACGGATAATCAGGAATGTCCGTTCGGAGTGGTGGCCAAAGATGACATGGAAAAACTTCGCATTAATAATCAGAAAATCGATGGGGACTATACCCAGGAAGACTTTTATGTGACTATATTAGAAAAATAAATGCATGGTTTTTTTTAATAAAAATGCCGCTCCCCTCACGGGGAGCGGCCCCCTCCTGACTTTTTTTGATCCCAACTCCTGATCTGTTCTCAAAAACCGAAAGATTTGTTTCGTTTAAACACCCGCCGTCGCTTCCAGCTCCTCCGGTGACTGCGTCTCCAGGCATACCGGCTGGTGTAACCTGACCGCTACCCGGCGCAGGTGTGCCGCAGACTCATCCACCCGCATGACCTCCGACCAGTGAAGATAACCGTCCATTTCAAACCGATTGTCCGAATTTCTGGGGAAGCTGAACCGGGTAAAAATGTGTTGACCCACCGCTGGACATAAATGATTCTCTACCATAAAACTGACGTGTGTATTATTGAGATCCACAATTCGTCCCTGAAATAGATTACCATTATCCTCGTGACCATACCAAATGGGCCAGGAAAAATATACCCTGTCAGCATGACGCCGATCATCCACCCTAAACATCAATGACTGCCTCCGATAGAAATGTGGGGAAAATTGAATTCTGTTTTCTCGTCTTTTGCCAATAATATAACATGATGATATTTTATTCGGAATTTTGTAAAGGCCGGTTAAACAGAAAATAAAATTCCTGTGATAATACCTGTTTTTATATGTATAATTCCTCCTTCTTGGCAACCTGACTAAATCGAAACTCCTATAACTTTATCCATTTTGGTCGGCGCATAAAAAACGCCCATATCGGGCGTTTTTTGATTTTAAACCAATATAATCATAACCTATTCAATGAGTGCCCGAACAATCTCCAGTTCCTTCTCGATATGATCTCCTATCTGATTCAATTGTTCCTGAGATATTCCGATCTCGGCAATAAGTTTGTCAAATTGGGCTTCGTCTATATCGGTCTCCACCACAATAGAAATACCAATATCCCGTTGCGCACACATCACATCCGAAACATAGGTGACCACTGAAAGAAGCCGGTTTTCCTGGGCCAGGTTGGTAGGATTGTGATGATAACCGGTTACATACTGGAACGAACGGGGAAACTTCCACTTGGCAGTCAGAGCCGAGCCTATCTCCTGATGATCAGCTCCCAACACCTTTTCTTCTGCCTTCACAAAGGATACCCCCCCTTTTGCCAGGTCAATTATTTCGGGTATCTTCTGGCCGTGACATTGCATTACCGCGACCAGCCCGATATCATGAATCAATCCGGCCAGGAACGCCTCATCCGGCAGCGCCAATCCAATACTGCTCGTAATGAGTTTATTCGTGGCGCCCACAGCCACACTGTGTGTCCACAAATCCTTGCCGGAAAAATCATCGCATATCACACTACTCTTGAACATTTTTCCAATCGAGGCGGCTATAGCTATGTTTTTTACAGCATTCAGACCTAACAGCATAATGGCTCGATCGATACTACCGATCTGGCCGGGCAGTCCATAAAATGCGGAATTCACTACCCGTAATACCCGCGCTGATAAAGCCGGATCGTTTCGGACAATTTTGTGTAAGTCGCTGGCAGTACTTCGGGGATCCTGTACTACTTCGACAATTCGCATAGTCACCTCAGGTAAAGTCGCAATCTCTATCGATTGATTGGCAATTTCTAATGCTGCTGCTTCTGTCACGATTTCCCTTTCTATTATTTAATAAGCTATCTTTTTTTGTCTAAGTTGTTGATCCAGTTTTATCTGTGCCAGTATCTCCGCTATCTTCTCTCCACTTTTCCCTCTGCCATATATCTTTGAGGGTCTGGACTTTTTATTTCTCCGTCTTAATATTTTCTCGATGGCCTGGGCCACGCTGGCCCGCCCATAATCTATGTCAATTACATTCTCTCCACGGTCCCGTCCATACTGTCGAGGACCGATGTTTATAACATCGACATTTAGGTAGCTTGCCTCAATAATTCCGCTGGAACTATTCCCTACCAGGGCCCGGGACCTCTTAAGTACCCCCATATACACATCACGGGGTAAGTTCCTTAATAATGGTACATTATACCTATTACAGAAGCTGTGGGCTGCCCTCAAAATGCCGGAAAAACCGGGGTCACAATTTGGATATAAAACTATTATTTTCAATCCTTTACGTAAACTTCCACGCAAAGTCCGGCTCATCCTTTTTTCTTCCAAATCAGCCGTTCCACCGGCTGGATGTTGCAAAATAATCAGATAATCTTCCCTTATATCAAATCCAATCCACTTATTTAATACTGAAATATCATCACAAATATTTTTTGACAAATTATCCAGAGCCGGAGAGCCGGTCTGATAAATACGAAATTTATCCTCTCCCAGTTGTATCAATCGCTGTTTTGATCCCCTGCAGGCGGCAAAATGAAGGTGCGACAGCTTACTGATAGCAAACCGATAGGCCTCATCCTGAATCCCCATGGCCGCATCACCACTATGAATATGGCCTACCACCAGTTGACTGGCTGTGGCGGCTGCGGCCGCACCAAACATTTCCAGCCGATCACCTAATACCAGCACAATCTCGGTCTTGAAATCCGCATAAATATCGGTCAATCGGGTAATGGCCCGACCAAGCCCGCGGCTGTGTCCGATAACATCATCCTGCTCATTTTGTAATCGCACCCTTCCATCAATCTGCCAACCATCCATCTCCACATCCCTGAGTGTATAGCCAAATCGTTTAAGCAAATGCATACCTGTGACAATAACGCCAAGATTCAGCCGGGGGTGCCGGTCGATGGCTGCCATAACCGGCTTTAATATCCCATAATCTGCTCGTGTACCGGTTATTACCGCAATCCGTCGCTTTTTACTTCTTACAGCCATTGCATTTCCTGTTCATATATTCAATATATTTCTCTTTTTTGTATATCGTCTTATAATATAAATAACATCCGATAATTATAACCCATATTGCAAAAAAACGAAATCCCTTTGTGCCCTGCTACACCAGCAAAATCCTCAAAAACCTGAAAATAAGGCATGTCCGTTAAGTTTTATATATCCCATAACTAAGAAGGTTATCATACCAGCTTAAATCCCATATTAAAGTATGTGTTCTGTTTGAGTTAACTATTGATATTTACTGTATTTTCGGTTAAAATATATCTTGTATATGTGTCACGAACTTTGAACGAATCCGTGAGAAGGGAGCATGAATTTCGGGGAATGACAACCTATGGGAAAATGTCTGTCTGAACAGGATTTCAAGGCTTTTATAAGCGGAGCCGCCAGTGCTGAACAAACAACCACATTCAGGCACCACCTGAGAGTGTGTGATACTTGTGCACTGGAGATGGCACGACGGCAAACCGTACGGGAAAAAGCATGCGCACCGGTTGAAGCCGACCCTGATGAAGTGCCAGGCATCGACGACCATTATATTTGCAGCGGCCTGGAACCTAATATTCTAATTGGTGACTTCCGGATCGAGAAACGATTAGACGCCGGGG